>CALFYH010000183.1 GCA_937952155.1 uncultured Saprospiraceae bacterium | reverse complement strand
ATCGGAACTAGCGTTTTTTGTTTACTTTTTTTGGCAATGCAAAAAAGTAAAAGCCGGTCGCGGGCTTGAGCGACAAAGCTAAGCACTTGCATTAAGCTAAAGTTACAAAGTACTTATTAATAATGTTTTAAAATAAAGATATTAGAAATGTCATTTTTTTTTGAAATTGTTCAATTTATATTACATACATTATGCATTTCCACCGTGCATTTATTTAATGAAATAGCTTTCGAGTCCAAAACACGTTAAATTTCTTCAAAATCAAAAATATCTTCGACAATTTCACCGTTTCAAAGAGATCATTGTATTTTTATGCATTGATTTTTTTTTACAGCATACCACATAAAATTAAAGTTATGAAATCAGGATTAAATCTTACACTATTTGTTATATTATTTCAGATAATATTGGCCACGAGCAGCTGCACAAAAGAGTCTGACCCAGGCAGTCAAAACAATGGCACGCTCAGGGATACCACGATATTGAATGTGTCTTATGGGCTAGATCCTTACAATGTATATGATTTATACTTGCCAGAAGGACGAGATAACAATACGCCAGTTGTGCTCATTATTCATGGTGGTGCATGGAAAGCGGGCCAAAAGGAAGATATGAATAGCTACGTTAAACAACTCAGGAATACCTGGCCCGAAGCTGCAGTTGTAAATATGAATTACAGGCTAGCAAGTAACGCAAAAAATATTCATCATAATGACATGATGCTGGATATCAAATCAGTCATAAACCATATAAATAAAAATAAGACAACTTACCAAATCTCATCGAAATTCTGTGTAGCTGGTGCTAGTGCTGGTGGTCATATGGCCATGATTTATGCATATAAATATGATGATACAAATGCTATACAATGCGTAGGCAATATTTTTGGCCCGAGCAATCTAGCAGATTGGTCATGGTATAATTCAAATAATATATTTTTGGGTGCTAATGTAGGAGATGTATTGTCTGAATATGTGGGGCTGCCTTGGGAATCAACATTGTATCAAGGTGTCAGCCCTTATTGGACAGTGACCGCTAGTTCACAGCCTACGATTATATTTCATGGGACGCTCGATCCTATTGTCCCAGTACAACAGAGTCAATTGTTGAAAAATAAATTAAACAGTCTTAATGTGCCAAATGAATATCATGAGTACTTGGCTTTTCATGGATTTGATGCTACTCAGACTGCAGATGTTATTGCGAAAATGGTTACATTTTTTAAAAAACACACGAAGTAATTTATTTGTAATGCGTAATTATTTTTTTAAATTTTTTAATATAGTTTTATGACAACAGTTAATGTGTACCTAAATTTTGATGGTCAATGCGAAGAAGCCTTCGAATTCTATAAATCCGTATTTGGAGGTGAATTTTCTTATTTAGGGCGATTCAATGAAATGCCTCAAGATGAGAACAACAAACTTTCTGAAGCTGATGGAAACAAAATCATGCATGTATCATTGCCTATAAGTGCAGAAACAAATATTTTCGGAAGTGATACAATAGGAGCGTGGTCACCAAAGTTGATACAAGGAAATAATTATTCTATTTCTATAAATGCAAGTTCAAAAGATGAAGCAGATCGATTATTCAATGGTTTGTCAGCGGGTGGACAAGTGACGATGCCGTTGGAAAATACATTTTGGGGTGCCTATTTCGGTATGTTTGTTGACAAATTTGGAATAAATTGGATGGTCAATTTTGATGAAAATCCAGCTTAAAACAAGCAAATATTAATCCTTGTTATTGGCTTCTCTTAAGGTCTTTTGTCTTGAATAAGATTTGTATTACAACTAAAACGTATCTGTTCTTTACAAAAGACCTTAAATCAAAATAGATTGACATATCCAAAATGAATTTTCATCCTACTGAAATCCAAAGCTGCATCACCTTGTTTGCCAGCGGCAAATGATACATTAAATACACCAGCCGAAGTACCTATATTGAGCCCCATTCCTAGGCCTAAAACAGGAATTGATTTTGTCGTCTGACTGTTTTGCATTCCGATGTAGCCGAAATCTACAAATGGCAAACTCAGGTAAGAATTTTGATCAAAGATTATTCGAAATTCTGCTGTCCCAAAAGCAAAAAAATTGGTAAAAATACTTTCTTCATCAAATCCACGAAGTATTTTATTTCCACCTATGCGCATAAGTTCATTCGTTTGCAGTCTTTGATCATTGTATTTCCATCCACCTGTCATACCCGTTTTTATGGTTGCCCAGTTTTTTACCTTGATAAAGTATGCTGCTGCGCCATTTATTTCACCTTGAAGACTCGAAAGTTTTAGCGTATCATAACTGTTAGCAAATGATTCAAGGTCAATGATTTGTCTATTGGGAATAATTTTTTTTCTACCCAATACAGTGCTTAGTTCGATGCTGTATCCCTTTGTAGGATTGAATCTATAGTCGAGTTGCCGCACAATGATACCCATTCCGGCTCCGCTGTATGTGACATCTAGTGCAGATGGCAATTTTTTAGAATCGATAATTTCATCCAAATTTACATCCAGCAATGTAGAAGATCTATAACTTCCGAAAATGCGAAGCTGATTATTACCACCAAAAAGATATTGTAAGCCACCATCAAAGAAGAGATCGATGTTTTTAGTGCCATTTTTGAAAAGCCTAAAGTCAAAGTGTGTTCCTACTGGCAATTTTGCGACATACGGAAAGGAAGATTTAAGTTGCAATTCGAGATTTTCTGGTTTGAGTCGTTTGACTTGAATAAAAGTATATTCGCCATTTCGCAGTGTATTGTTCATTTCAGCAGTAAAATCAACAGACAAATTCCACTTTCTTACTCCGTCGGTGACTTGTGGTAAGACGCCGATCAAAAAGTCAAATCTACTCGCCGGCTTAGGGTCTGGCGTGAGAACAAGGATTGCTTTATCATTGACAAATCTAACAAAAGGCTCACTTCTTTGCTGGACGTAGGGCAAATCTCTGATGCGGGTTGATGCTCTCAAAATCTTATTATGTGCATAACGTTCGCCTTTTTTGAGATCCAAAAATTTTGCAAAAAAGTGTGGCTTCATATCTAATCTGCCTTCGAGTGAAATGCTGTCAAAATATATCAACTTCCCTTTATTGATAATCAGATTTGCCTCGAGCACATCATTTTGGAAGCGGGCCGAGTCCAAGGCCACTGAAGCAAATGGATATCCAGTATTGTTGTAGTGATTGAGCAAGGTTTTTAGATAGCTTTGAATCCTTAATGAATCAATAGTTTTGCCCTTGAGTAATTGAGGTTTTAATCCGGCTTCTTCTATGACCGTTAGGTAGTCCGATTGCAAATTTAACTGACCAAATGTATATTTTTTGCCTTTGAATATGGAAATGAAACAAGAATCATGAAAAAATTGTATGGTGTCAATCGTGGCAAAAGCAAAACCACCTGAGTGCAGATTAGTAAGATGATCTTGTATGTATTTTTGGATTTCGACAGAATCAATCAATTTTGTTATTTCCGGTATTTGGTCATCAGTATAACGTATGAAACTATGGTGTTTTTTTTGACCATATAGATCTGTAGAAGTAATGAAAATAATAAAAATGAAAAGACAATATAGACAGCCTTTGCGCATATCACGAAGATAGAAATGATGTCCTTGTCCCAAAAGATATTAAATTTGTGTTTTCTAATAACGAAGATACGCATGTCAGGCATATATATTCACATTCCTTTTTGTAAAAAAGCTTGTCATTACTGTAATTTTCACTTTTCTACGTCGCTTCGTTTGAAAGATGACATGATTCCAGCTATATGTTTTGAAATCGAAAAACGGAAAGATTATCTTCAGGATACCCATTTGCAAAGTATATATTTTGGTGGTGGTACACCTAGTTTGTTGAATGAAGGTGACTTATACAAGATTTTTGAAAAAATATCACAGTATTTCACATGGGATGTTAAAACTGAAATTACCCTTGAATCCAATCCTGATGACTTGGACGTAAATAAACTTGCCATGCTTCAAAAATTGGGTATAAACAGGCTCAGTATCGGTGTTCAATCTTTTTTTGACGAAGATTTGATCTGGATGAATAGGGCACACAATGCCGATGAAGCACAACATTGTATAAAAGCGGCTCAAGATGTGGGATTTTCTAATATCACAATCGATCTTATTTATGGCTGTCCTAGTACCACGAATGAAATGTGGGAACAAAATATCAATCATGCGCTGTCCATGGAAATACCACATATTTCGTCCTATTGCTTGACTGTAGAGGAGAAAACGGCCTTGCATCATCAGGTAAAATCAGGTAAAATCAGCCAACCTAATGCAGAATTGGCTAGCGAACAGTTTTCTATTTTAATGGATCGAATGAAATCGGCTGGCTTTGATCATTATGAGATTTCAAATTTTGGGAAACTTGGCCACCACGCCATTCATAATACCAATTATTGGAAAGGAGCGCATTATTTAGGCCTTGGTCCAGCTGCTCATTCATTCGACGGTAGCTCCAGATCTTGGAATATTGCAAATAACAAAAAGTATATAGATGCATGTCAAAATGGTACAGAATTTATGGAGTCTGAGACATTATCTGATGCTACAAGGTACAATGAATACATAATGACTGGACTAAGAACGATGTGGGGCATTGACTATCTTACAATTCAAGAATTTGGCGATAAGTATTATGATTATTTTTGTGAAATGATCGCGGACGCAATACAAGATGATTTAGTATTACAAGCAGGTGACAAATTTACGCTCACACGAGCGGGCAAATTTTTTGCTGATCGAATTGCTATGACCTTGTTTTGGGTCGAAGACTGAGTTCGATTTGAAAAAAATTAAGCTTTTAAATGAGTTAGTCCATCTTTCAATATTCGGCAAAATTGCCACACATCTTCAAAAGTATTGTACATCGGCACTGGAGCTACTCTGATCACATCTGGTTCACGCCAATCTGCTATCACACCATTTTCCGTAAGGTAGTTGAATAACTTTTTGTCCGGTTTGATCATTTGGATTGACAATTGGCATCCTCTTGACGTTGGATCAGACGGTGTGATGATCTTTATGTTTTCATCATGAATCTCAGCAAGTAAGTCTGCAAGATAAGCCGTCAGTTTTACAGATTTGGATCTCAATCGATCAATTCCTGCTTCAGCAAACAGATCAAGTGAAGCTCTGATAGCAGCCATAGACAAGACAGGCGGATTGCTCAACTGCCAACCTTCAGCGGTTTGTATAGGCTTGAATTTGTCGCCCATCAAAAAACGAGTAGCTTTGTCATGTCCCCACCAACCTGCAAATCGCGGTAGATCTGATTGATGATGCCTTTCATGCACAAAACAACCTGATAAGCTGCCTGGGCCTGAATTAAGATATTTGTAGCTACACCAAGCTGCAAAATCGGGTCCATCTTCATGTAAATGTAGGTTAATATTGCCGGCCGCGTGTGCCAGATCAAATCCAACTACACATCCGTGAGCATGACCGAGTTGTGTTATGGTCTTGATATCGTACAGTTGCCCAGTATAATAATTGACGCCCCCTATAAGAATTAAAGCGATTTCATTTCCCTGAGTCTCAAGTATATTTTTAATATTGTCAATAGATACTATTTCATCACTGCTGTCTGGAATCAATTCTATCATAGCATCAGCTGGATCGTACCCATGAAATTTGACTTGACTGGCAAAAGCGTATCTATCGGAAGGAAATGGAGAATAATCAAAAAGTATCTTATAGCGATTACTTCTAGGCCTGTAAAAACTGACCATCAATAGATGCAAATTGACTGTCAGACTATTCATGACAACAACTTCAGAAGGTAGTGCTCCGACTACATTGGCCATATTTTTTGTAAGGAATTCGTGGTACGGCATCCAAGGATTCTTAGCCAAAAAATGACCTTCAACACCTAGATTTTTCCAATCTTCGAGCTCTTGATTAATGTATTCAGAGGTAGCTTTTGGCATCAAGCCGAGACTATTTCCACATAAGTAGATAACACCATTGCCGTTTTCCTTTGGAATGTGGAATTGCTGACGAAAAGAAGATAATTCATCCTGTTGATCCAGCTCTTGTGCTAATGTAAGTGAAGTATTCAAAACTAAGTTGGTTTATTTGTAGGCCAAAATTAATAAATGATTGTGTTATTTTAAGGTTTCGGACTGATTTCCATAAAGCCATTTTAAAACATTGGTATTCCAAATCAGATTTCTTTCATAATCAGTGATGATATTTGCCTTTACGGCTTCATCTATGACTTTGCCAGGATAACTGCCTTCTACACTTTCCATTTCTCCCAAAGGATATGGATCGTCCAAACCTGCAACTATCTGACTTACTCCAGACCTTTTGACCATCAATTCAAAAGAAAGCACATCATGTACCAGCGTGTCGAAATACACATTGGTAAATGTATCTTCAGGATTTCGCGCACCTTTGAATAGATCAGGTCTGCCCTTAAAACCTTGAACTCGCCTGCCCAAGCCCATCTGCCCAAATTGGTTGCCATGAGCAAAACAAGTCCGCACATTTGGAAACCGATCAGGAAAATTCAATAAACTGAAAAAATGCCAAGTATCCGCAGTTTGTGCGCACATCCATATCAAATGAAATCGCCAAAACCGATCTTCCAATTGTATGATCTCCTCTGCATTGTATGGGTGGATTTCAACAGCAAGATTGAGTTCATTGGCCAATTCAAATATAGGATTAACAGACTCGTCAGCTACAGATGTCCACTTATTATCTATATTCAGAAAGTGCGTAGGAAGGCATAATAATGGCAGCTTAAGATCTACAGCACATCGTCGTATTTCTGAAAGCGCGTCATCGATGTACAATGGTTGCACAACAAATCCGGAAATAAATTTTTCTGGAAAGTCGTGCTGGATCGACGCATTGTAATCATTTTGAAATCTGATGACGTCATGTGCATCATTGCGGCTATACCCATTGCAATATAGCTGCGAAAGATTTAATATGACTTCTTTGTCAATGTGGTTTGAAGCCATCCATTCGAGCTTTTTATCAAGAAAAAAACTTGGATCAGTTACGGGTCTTCGCCAATTGCCTTGACACATTTGGTTGTTTTCTAACCAAAAGATGCCTTTATCCTTCATGAATTTAGGAATCTGATTGGGATAGGGTAGCAAATGACCATGTCCGTTGATGCGCATAAGCTTGGGTTTATTTGCCAAAAGTAGTAAAACAAAACATAAAAAAAAAGAGACCATCATTTCTGTTGATCTCTTTTTCTATTTTACTTGTACAAAGTTTATTGTTTTCCACCAAAATTTATACCCAAGGTCAACTCATGTGAACCATTGTTGTAATCTTGGATTGGATTGGAAGATGTATTGTATGAATAGTAAAAATTGAGCTTTTCTATTTTTGTTCCGATAAGGAAACCTAGTCTCTTATCAGCACCCAAGGTATAATTGACACCACCGATCAACTTATCCTGTAGAAAACCAAAGGTAAGATTCATGTCAATATGGGTAGGAACATTGTTCAATTTTTTCATTATCAAATAAGGTGTCATGGTTATATCTGGATGCATATCCAATTTGTATCCTACTTGTAAAATGAAACCAACCTCACGCTCCGGAGTTGTGGCATCTACGTCACTAATTCTAGAGCTAACTGCTGATGGAATAGCAATACCATACAATAATTTTTTCATGTAAATACCGTATAATCCAAAAGAAGCATCAAAATATTCGGCTCCCGCAAGTGCTCTATTGATTGTAGGGTCAGTGGGATCAGCATTGCCATATCCAGCCAATCCGTGTTTGATATATTCTCCAGAGATACCAAAACCTATTTGATTATTATCTGTGATGATGGTATAACTCAAACCCAAAGCTCCTTTGAAAGTTTCTAATTGACTGAATTTATCACTAAGGATATTTAGTCCTAAAGAAAGTCTATTGCCCACTGGTCCATTATATCCAAAAGAAATGGTACGTGGCGCACCATCTATTCCTGACCACTTGTTTCGGTAATTGACGAGAATCCGATGATTCATTATAGATCCATAGGCACCAGGATTGATCAGCTGTGGATTCAAATGAGCCTGTGTATAAATATATCTTTCATCAAAATATCTATTCTGTGCATTGATTCCAATTGTGGCACTCACAAAACTGACCAATACAATCAGCGATTTTAAAATATTTATTGTCTTCATATTATTTGTATTATGAATTTCTTTAATCATTGGTTTATTTGTCAGTAAGTATAGTGACAGAACCTTTATATATTTCTCTACGACCTTGACCAAAATTGATGTTTAAAACCCAGATGTAACCACCTTCTTTTAGTATGTTGTTATTATTGTCTGTGCCTTGCCAAGTGTTATCATAATTCGATTGTGAATAAACCAATCTGCCCCATCTGTCAAAGACACTCAAATCCGCAGCATTGTCTGTTACACAATTTATTATAAAGATATCATTTAGTAAATCTTGATTTGGTGTAATTACGGTCGAAGCTTCGTAACAAGGCCCTGACAAAGTACAATTTTTTACTTCCAAATTGGTAAGTTTTACTTCACATCCATTGTCATCTGTCACCGTAACATTATAAAAACCTGCTGCTAGATTTTCGATCTTATTATCAAGATCACCCAGTCCTGACCATTCAAAGCTATAATTTCCAGCACCTGTTCCATTCATATTGATTTCAACGGAGCCAGTTTCCTGATTTTTTGTTGAGCAATTGATTACAGGTGTTCCAACCAATTTTGTAGGCTGTTTGATTTCAACTGAAACAGAAGACGTACTTGCTCCAGCTGCATTCGTTGCCATTATTGTGTATGTTCCAGCAGCCAATCCACTAAATGTATAATCTGTACCACTTTGCAATTGAATGTTATCGACTGCTTGACTTCCTGCTTTTAATGTGATAGTCATTGGATAGCTTCCTTTTGTGATTTTACCAGAGATTACTCCAGTACGATCACCGAAACATAACACGCCAAAACCATTATCACCAGAAGTTACCGTTGCAGTTCCCAATTCTACGGCTGTTGGAGCCTGTGTTTTTATATCAACTAAGATTCCAGTTCTTACTGCAGTACATCCGTTAGCATCGGTAACAGTTACATTATAAGTGCCTGCTTTTACATTGTTCACATCAAGGACACCAGAAGTGTTTGCATCAGGAATGCCACCAGACCATATAGTTTTGTAATTTGGCGTACCACCTGTAATGGTGATTTTGATACCACCATCTGAAGCTGTGGATGACGATGCCCCAGTAGTGCCCGTAAGGGAAATGTCTAATGCATTTGGCTCCATGATCGTAATAGTTGCAGTCCCAGTTTTTGCAGGTGATGCACTATCTGAGACGGTCACAGTATAAGTTCCCGCTTTTACTCCTTGTGGATTAGACCCAGTCAATCCGCCCGTCCAAGCATAGGTATAAGGTGTACATCCACCGGAGACAATTACTAAAGCAGCACCATCTGTTCCGTTTTTACACTTAACATTTGTACCAGTAATGGTGACTGGTGATAATTGTGACTCAGTCGTACCTACAGTAAATGAAGCTGTAGCTGTACAATTTCTGCTATCAGTTACTGTTACTAGATATACACCAGCATTTAAGTTGGTTGGATTGCCTGTATTGCCTTGAGCAGGATTCCAGTTGTAGGTATATCCGCCATTATTTCCACCTGATGTGGCAGTGATATTTATTGCTCCTTTAGATGAACAACCAACGTTAGTGACTACACCAGCGCTAGGAATAACAATTGCTGTCGGTTGATTTATTGTTGCTGTACAAGTTGTCTTTAGGACACCAGAGCACAAAACATCGAAGGTATAATTTCCAGCAGCTACACCTGATAAACCTATATTGCCTGCAGAAACCAAACCTGTTTTTACTATAGTAGGAGAGTTGACTATTTTCCATTGATATACGCAATCTGCTGTCGCATTTGCCACTGTCATTGCTGCTGAGCCATCTGTGCCACCATTACAAGTTACATGTGTAATCGTACCCGTGGTACAAGTGACAGGAGGAGGAGTACCACAAGTTACCGCTATACTTCCCGCGCTTGTGGTGCCTGGTACCGTAGCAGGTGATCCGTTTACAGTGCCAGTGATATCGGTAGGACCTGGAACGTTGATTGTGGCTGTATAATTTGAAGCGTCTGGACAAAGCAATTCAAAACATATTTTGAATATAACATGACCATTTGGTTTTGTGATTGCACTACTATTGCTCCATACCAAATTTAGCTTATCTGTGGCAGATGTAGAATTAAACATGGATGAATTTAAACCTTCAAGGCTATATCCTTCAGTTCTTATAAATTTCAATTGTGTAGGATTCCAACTAAATGTTGTTGCTACGCCAAATATATTCGAAAAACTATCTACCGAAACATCAACACAAACGATATCACCGCCAGTGCCACTGCCTGTACCAGTCTTTATAACAACAGGAGATTGCGGTCCATCGCCAGTTATAGTTACTTTACCGAATGTATAACATAAGTCAGAAAAACTTGGATTGGTACCACTAGCCCAATCAACACCTACTGGTGATGTTTCATTAAGTTTTATACATGCTACATCTCCAATATCGCCAATAACATCAAAACATAATTCAAAAAATACAGAATTATCTGGAACAGTAATCGGATTAGTAGTCAATGAACTCCAAAGAAAACCAAACTTACCAGATGATGCTTTTACATCATTAAAATTATTGGCTGACATTCCCGGAACATTATTTGTCGTGGGAATTACATATCTTTTATATTTCAATAGTGTGGAATCCCAACTGATTGATCCTTGACCTGATAGTATATCCTTAAAGTTTTTAACTGTGATTGCTATACAAACTTCTGTTCCTTTTTTAGCATCCTTCTGAGCACCTATTAGGGTTAGATTTGAAGTATTTGCGCAAGTAGGACTTGTACATCCTGTAGGTGGTGGCGGTGTACCCGCTATGGTTACAGTCCCTTTATTGTTGATTAAAGTAACTGGCATTAGATTTGAATCACTGATTTCTATTTTCCTTGGTACATTGCTAGTTAGGACATCAGATTTAGTACCAGCAGCACCGATAGCCTTGAATACAATGGAAAAAATACGTGTTCCATTAGGAATGGAAATACCACCTTGAGTGCCATCAAACCATGAAACAACTAATTGTCCCTTTTTTAATGTACTACCGAGTGGTCCAGACAATCCGCCTCCGAGGCCTGAGAGAAGCGGTGTCACATTTGTGAAAGATACAAATTCCAACACAGTGGAGTCATAATTGATCGAATATTCTGTACCCGATAGTGCTGTAAATCCGCTGACAGTAACATCCACTGTAGCATTGGCTCCAGGATCTACTTGTGAGCTAGACATCGAAATTGTCAATTGGGCATTAACAAAATTCAAACATAAAAATATGCCTGACAACAATGTAATAAAAATTTTCCTCATGTCGGGAATTTTTAAAATGATTAAATTTGAACGCAAAATTACGTAATAATTTATAAAAAAATGATTATGTTACTCCAATATTGTTAAATGATTACCATAAAAACAATAATATTGTCTCATAAAGTTTAAAATACCATGTATTCTTAGTGCAAATAATGAGCCAAAAAACTCAATATTCTTAAAAAGGTGGGAAACTGTCTATTAACGTACAAATGTAAGTTATTTATTTTAATTATTGTAAAAAAATCAATTTGACTAAATATTAAGAATCGCAGCCAAGGTCATTTGACGTATTTATACAGTAAATTGATTATCCAATCTGCTCTTATTTTACAATCACTTGGTGTACTTCTGTCAATTTCTTTTGAATATCTTGAAGTTTGTCTTCCAACATATTGTTGAATCTATATTTGACATCAGAAAAACTCAAATGCGCGTAATATTGCCATAATTCATCTATCTCACCAAATGGTAATTCGTAAGGGAGATAGTTGTCATTATCGGAGACCAAGACTAGTTTTTGGGTAATAAAGTCAGGTCTAACACGCTTATAAACTACGCCTTCAGATTTGCTGATGACTACATATGTTCTGTCTTTTTTTATGTCCCGAAGGCTTTCGACATATGCACAAATGACTATAGTACCGCTCTCCAGTGGCAACATCGAATCCCCATGAATCTCAAAGCCTCTATAGGTACCTTGTGGTATATTGGGGAATGCAATTTTTGGTAGATCTTTTATGTATTCGGGATCCGCATACGACTCAAGATATCCCGCTTCAGCTTTGGTATCGACTAGTTCTATATTGGAATTGTTTTCGGCATCTACTGATATTGCCAGTACTCTCAAGTCTTTGTTTCTCAATATCTCCAAATCTCGATGACTAAGGTTGGAACGCAGTAGATCGTCAATTTTTACATTAAATATATCGGATAATTTGATCAAATTTTCAATGCTGACTTGTGTATGTCCACGCTCATAATCACTCAATGAGGACCTCGGTACACCTAGCTTGTCGGCTAGATCTTGTTGTGAAAATTTAAATTTGTGGCGTAGGTATTTGATATTGGCCCCGAGCATAGTGTAAAATTGGACTAATTAAATAAGTTTTGCATCTAAATTATGCAAGACAAAATCACCACAAATATAGTGTATAGTCGTAATATACGGCACAAAAATGTCAATATTAACAACAATATCCTTATTTTTTAGTGAAATTTAGATCAATCTGGTAATTTTGGAATGATCCATTTGATCGAAATCTCCAGTGATATGTATGATTCCCGGTGTTTTTCCTACCTCAAAGCTGCCTAATCTATCATCGTAGCCTAAAGCTTCGGCTCCATTGATTGTTGCCCAAGTGAGCAGTTCTTCCAGTGGAATGTATGATTGATATTTGCGAATGGTTTTAATCTCTTCCCATATGGATAGTTGCCAGTTGGATGTAAGGCTATCTGTTCCAATGGTCATTTTGGCTCCAGCATTTCTAAAGATTTGATATTCAGGTAGTTTGTTTTCAATATACAAATTGGCATTAGGACAAGTAGCCCAAAAAATTTGTGGATTCCAACTTTTTGCAGCAGCAATATCTTCTTGAGCAGTCAAAGTGTTATGCACGAATATGGTTTTGAAGTTAGCATGTAGATTTTCAATTGCGTAATGAATAGACGATTGACCAGTAGGCTTGAAATGGTCCAGATTCATACCAAATTTAGCATAAAAATCAAGAAATCTACCTGTTCCATATTGAAAAAGCTGGTTTTCGGCAAGTGTCTCTTGGTTGTGGATGCTTATAGTTTGTCCTTTGGTATTGTTTTCATTGATAAAAGCAAAAAGTTCGGGACTTACAGTATAAGGTGCATGGGGCACAAAACTCTTCTTATTATAATGCCGCTCAGATTGATTTTCCATCACCGGCAAGTACTGATCTATGGTACTTTTGGTCATGGATGGCTGCAAAAAGTCAAACATTTCGACAAAAGTATAGTAAGATAAATGACTTACATCCTTGAAATATGCGGTATCCACTTTATTTGAAATATCGCCAACGGCCACAATCCCGTTTTTGTACATTTCTTCATCTCCATCTTTGATGGCTTGGTCTATGATGTCTTGATCTATATCTCTGAATGTCACTACATTGCCTATAAAATCGAGCAAGCCTGTACCCGTTGGGACTTTGTTTTTCATGTGAGATAGCTCAAGGTGACAATGCGTATTAATAAATCCTGGACTAAGAATACCCTTCAACTTCTGAATAGATACTGTCTCATGAGCATCCCAAGAATCTATTCCAAGGATTTTGCCCTTTTCATTAGTAATAATTACAACATCATCAGAAAATTTGCCATCTGGAGTAAAAACCTTGTCAGCACTAAACTTAAATATCATCTTGTCCTTTTTGGGACGCAATATATAAATATTTAGACAATATCATCTTCATGCGCTTGGTTGGATTTTCCTTTTCTCTCTATATAATTATGGTAATAAATCAAAGAAATACCACCGAAGATCAACATGCACACAAAGACACCAGCTGGCTCGGTATCCAAAATGTTGTCTATCACCATTCCAGCCAATAAACCCAATCCCACCGATAGCAAAAACAAGCCTATTTTAAGTGATTTGTTTGATTCTGTATCATTACTATCAAAAATTTTTGCTGTTCTACCACTGTTGATTAACGCCATTCTTTCGTTATGTCTGGTTTTAAAATAATTTACGATCAGGATGATCAAAGTAATAAAGGTAAATGTTACGCCTACGATTTCTGTTGCCATGATTTTTAGATTAATTGATTTCATAGCATTACGGAAGGTAAGTTATATAGGTTACAAAATATTTTATTTTTTATTTTATTGATCAAATTGTAACGGACAAAATTTATGCTTCGTATATTGTATGAATATTTATCGATATGTCGCAGGAAAATGGTTGGATTTCGTTATTACTTTCTGGTGACAGGAAAGCCATTACCTATTTTACAGATAATTATGGTCAGTTTATATACCACGTTTGTTACAAAGTCCTTTTATCGACACATGACGCTGAAGAAGCCTCTCAGGATGCAGTCATGAAGGCAATCAAAGGCTTGGATAGATATGATAGATCAGCATCTCTCAAGGCTTGGTGTTATACCATCGCTTACCGCACAGCTATAGATTATAAACGACGACTAAAGCCTACATTGTCTTTAGAACAATCGGCAGAACTTATTTTTGATGGCAGGAGCGATCACAATATTCAGAAAGCTGAAACCAAAACGGGTATAGATTCATTATTGTCTCATCTTGATGATGAATCTCGGATCATTGTTTCACTCTATTATTTGGAAGAAAAAAATATCAAAGAAGTAGTCGAAATCACTGGCCTTACAGAAAGTAATATCAAGATAAAGTTGTTTCGTGCGCGCAAGGAATTACTCCCGTTTGCGACCAAATATTCGGATTTAGTAAATTATACATGATGGAAGAGTTAATTTGGAAATATGTGGATAATATCTGTACGCCTGATGAGCGACTACAGGTAGAACAATTAGTTCAAAAAGATCCAGAATTTAAAATTATGTTTGAAGAAATCGCAGCACTCAATAACATTTTCGCTAAGGATAACCCTTTGGAAATGCAAGAACCATTTAAATCAAACTTGATTGCCCAAATCCAAAATGAATTGGTAAAAACTACATCTAAGCCTGCTACCATTTTGTCAACTCAATGGATCATAGCATTAGCAATACCAGCGATTGGTGCCATTATCTATGCCATACTCAGTCCAGCTCAATCGCCAATTCTTCCTACAATTGATATGCCACTAAATGACAAAACTATCGAAATGGCACTATGGTCGATGACAGGTTTTTTGCTTTTACTTTTGGCTGATTACACCATAAAGAAAATGCACATTTTCAAAAAGATGTCCCATTTTAATTTGGTCTAAATCGAAATTACTTCAAATGAAATTAAAGTGTTTCTTTAAGCCATTTGAAAAATTCCCTTTGCCACACCAAGCTATTCTGAGGCTTTATGACCCAATGGTTTTCGTCTGGAAGATAAAGCAATTTACTCTTTAGACCTTTGAGTTGTGCCGCAGTAAACGCTTCCAAGCCTTGATTCTCAGGAATTCGATAATCTCTACCGCCTTGAATAATATATATAGGTGTATCCCATTTTTGTACATGATGCACAGGATTGAAATCTCGGTAAGTTTTACTATTTTTTTCTTCCCAATATGGTCCACCAAAGTCATAATTTACAAAAAATATCTCTTCCGTAGAGCCATACATACTGTACAGGTTAAAACTACCATCGTGCGCAATAAATGTTTTGAATCGCTTATTGTGTATTCCAGCAAGGTAAAATACAGAATATCCACCATAGCTGGCACCTACAGCACCCAATCTACTTTTGTCAACATAAGATTCCTTAGAAACATCATCGATAGCTGACAAGTAATCCTGAATATTTTGCCCGCCCCAATCCTTACTGATTTCGTGATTCCATGCTACACCATGACCAGGCATACCGCGTCGATTTGGAGCCACGACGATATATCCTTGACTAGCCATGAGATGGAGATTCCACCGGTAGGAATAAAACTGTGTAAGCGCCGACTGTGGTCCTCCTTGACAATAAAGTAATGTAGGATATTTTTTATTTTTGTCAAATCCCGGAGGATATACGACCCAAACCAACATCTGTTTGCCATCTGTTGTCGTGACATATCGTCTTTCTGTTTTCGCCTCAGCAATATTTTTGTACAAATCTGTATTTACATTCGTCAGTTGTGTCCATTTTTGTGATACTGTATTATAAGAATAAATTTCAGCAGCTCTATTCATACTTACCCTGGAGACTATAATCTGATCACCAGTAAGGCCAATGATTGCATTGATATCCCAATCGCCTTTTGTGAGTTGGCGTACCGTAGGTAATTTTTTAGTCATCCCTGGAAAATCCACTTCAAAAAGTTGTAATGTGCCATCAACCGCAGCTGTAAAGTATAAGTTTTTACCGTTGTTTGCCCAAACATAACTTTGTACAGATTCATCCCATTGAGCTGTCAAGTTGTAAGTGATACCCTTAGAAATTACTTTAATATCATTTTTATCAGCTTCATATCCGTCAGTTGCCATACTTAGGTAGGCAAGATCTCCATGTATCGAATAGCTTGGAGCGACATCATATCCTTTATTTGTTGCGGTCAAATTTGTGGTATTTCCAGTAGCAATATCATATTGATACAAATCAGTATTGGTGCTTTGTACAGCTTGTGTACCTTTGGATTTTTTACTTACATAAACGATGCTTTTGCTGTCTGGACTCCAAATATAATCTTCACTTCCGCCAAATGGTTTTTGCGGACAATTGTAAGGTTGTCCTTCTAAGATATCTTTGTATGTTGAGTCAGAAGCCATTGCATTTCCGAAAAAAACGTGGTTATAAGTGCCATCATTCCATGTGTCCCAATGTCTATAATCAAGCGATGTATAAATCTGTGCTGTTGATTTTTGCAAGTCGGGATGAAAATCATAACCATTTACTGGTTCTACTTTGGTAGCTCTGTCTGTCAATTTGTATTTCCCATCAGGACTCAAATTGCTGTCATGCAGTTCATTGCTTGGATCAGTCACGTCTTCTATTATTCCAGATTGGATATTGACTTTATATGTCTTGCTTGAAAATGAATTTTCAGAAACTTGTGGTGTTGAGACTTTATAAACAACATAATTATTATCTTTTGACAATCCCAAACCTGTTACACGTTTTACATTCCACAATAGTTCGGGTGACATTGCCAATTTTGCTGGTTCCGCTGGTTTAATTGCTGGTTTCTGCACAGCAGTTTTTTGTGCATTACATGCTAGGAACTGAACTGCAAACATAATGACAAAAAGATATCTGAAATTTTGCATTTGGAATATTTTACTTAATGATTAATAGACAAAAGTAACAATTATTTTTTAGTTTGAGAATTTTCTCGTTACATCACTTGTTCAAAAACTTATTTAGCTCAAGATACACTTCTCGCATTGGCAATCCCATGACATTTGAGTAGCTTCCAGATATCTCAGCCACTTTGCACAATCCGATCCAATCTTGAATACCATATCCACCAGCTTTGTCAAAAGGTTCATGTGTTTTGATGTAATAGTCCATTTCTTCCGCATTTATAGGGTCAAAGCGCACATCAGTTGTCACTGTAAATGTTACTGTTTTTTCTATTGTCATAATACAAACTCCAGTAGCCACAGTGTGTGTTCGATTGCTCAATTGTGAAAGCATAAAAACGCCTTCATCATAATCGACTGGTTTATTATATATGATGTTATTTACAATCACTACGCTATCCGCTGTCAACAAACATTCATCAACAAGGAGTGAAGGCCTTAGTGCTTCGGCTTTTCTGAGTGCCAAATGTTCTGCAACTTCGATTGATGGCAAGTTTGGGTCAAAACTTTCGTCAGTCTCAAGTACCCTAATTTCGAAGTTGAATCCTGCTTCTGTTAATAACTGTTGTCTTCGTGGCGACTTGGATCCAAGTATCAGTTTTTTTGAAATATTTGAGTTAGTCATGAATGATTGTTTGAGACATCAATATGCAAGCACCGAGGCCTGCTAGCATTGTCCATTTAAGAATACTGCTTATATGTTGGAAATCTTTTTTTAGAGTACTTTTTATCAATATTTGAATAATAATAACTAATGGAGCTACTACTAGTAAGCCAACGTAAGCCTTTACTCTAAAGTCTAAATTAATGCTTGTGGTGAGCATCCAAATTAAAAGTAGCGCAATGGTAACTACCAATAACATAATGCAAATATTTTTGGCACGATTGACGCCATATTTTATTGGCAATGTTACTATTCCCAGCGTTT
>CALFYH010000182.1 GCA_937952155.1 uncultured Saprospiraceae bacterium | reverse complement strand
CTGCAAAATAGGCCTGGACAATAAATAATAATGGAAGTGAGATGACATTGATCCCAGGTATTAAGCCAGCAATCAATAGAATAACACTCAGTACTAATTCTTTTGTAACATTACGCAGGTTTACACGAACACTACGGGCAGCGGATGTAGCGAAAGAAAAACCTGCATTTTTTGCCTCATGGGATATTTGCTTTTCGATTTTTTCTGAAATCAAGCTCAATAATGGTGACATGAGAATAAGCATAATATACTTCATCAAAATCCAAAAAAGTAAGATAATCGCTATACCAGTCAAAAAAGTGAAAACCGTTGATTCATGACTCCAACTTGTGGGCAACAAATCAGCTAACCAAATACCAACAACTGATGATAATTTCCAACCCAAATACCCGATAATGGCAAATACACCTAAAGCAAGCATACCTGTGTAAACGAGATACTTTGTCGCAGAAGATTTGTAATCCGCAATGGATCTCAAGAATAGTGAAATGATCGAATATATTTGCTTCATTTTAATTATTAAAAAGGACCATAATGTATCAACACACTTATAACCACAAATATTAGTGAAATCAACATCAAAATCCCAGTAAGTGGTAAAATAAATCTCAACCAACGATCGAAGGGTATTCTACATAAGGCCAACATCGCCACTATGCCACCTAATGATGGATTAATAAGATTTGATATACCATCTCCTACCTGAAATGCCAATACGGTAGTTTGTCTAGTCATGCCGATCACTTCACCTACCGGAATCATTACCGGCAAAGTCGCAAGTGCCTGTCCACTACCTGAAGGAATAATAAAATTCATAAAAGTCTGAGCAATTGTCATGCCTACTGCAGACAAAATCAGTGGTAAATGTGTCAAAGACTCTGACAAATAATATGCGATGGTATCACTGATATGTCCTTGGTCTAAGGCTACTTTAATGGATGATGCCAATCCGACCATAAATGCCCCTGGTGCTACTTTGGCAACAGAATTTAAAGCGATAGAACCAATCTCATTTGTATTGTGCTTATTAATGATGGCTATAAAAATCGCCAAAAGGCAAAAAACGGCAGAAATCTGATTGATAAACCAATGATGCACAAATACACCAAATAGAATAAAACACAAGGAACACACGAAACTAAGTATAATCCAACTATGTCTCCTTGACATTTTATATTCTTCTAATGGTTTTGACAATGAAAAACCAGTAGTATCAGCATCACTAGCCAAGTTAAAAAATGGATCTTTGGTTAATCTCTTAAAATATCGCACATTGTACCATGCCATAATCGACAAGCCAGAAAAACAGAGTACAGAACGCAGGAATGCACCAGAAAACAATGGCAATTCTGCAATTTTATGGCCTGTACCGATGGTATATGGATTAAATGGAGACAAACCAAATCCTACGGTAATCGCACCTACAGAAATACCAGCGGCCAACATTAAATCTCCACCTAAAGCAAGACTCAATACGCAAGCCATTGGCACCATAGCAATATTATTTTCGTAACCTACAAATATTCCTAAAGCGCCAAATAC
>CALFYH010000181.1 GCA_937952155.1 uncultured Saprospiraceae bacterium | reverse complement strand
TATCCGTGGAAATTTCCGTTAACAAAAATTTTGTATCCTATAGCTTCGCTTGGTGAAGTATGGGACCAGTTCAGCTCTATAAAATGAGAGTTGACATTAGAAGCCACAACATTTTGAGGTGCAGATGGAGCAATTGTACTGGGAGTTTGGCTCCAAATTAGATTGACCCAATCTGGATGATCGATAAATGGATTTCTATTAAATTGCCATGTTTGCACTACATTATTGCGATTCATTTCGAAGTCATCTGGAGGATCATTTCGATGCCAAGTGAGGAGTGTATCCAAATCTCCGAATTTGCCGATCATACCATCTGGATAACCACTTACTACTTCCAATCCATTATAACGTACTGAAAGATAAAATATAGAACGTGCTACATCACCTTTGAATCCACCCAATGTACCTGATGGACCACTATATTGACCATAAAATTGGTTGCCTCTGATGCTGTTTTCAGGCCCGTCTTCAGGCCGAATAGCATGTGCATCTGAGTTGGCGTGGCGCAGTGAATCTAGCCCTGTCACCCAAAAAATATTTTTACCGTCGTAAGTCTCATCTGCTTCTATACTATCGAATCCACCTCTTGACCTAGGCCATGTATGCTCGCGATTCCACACATTTACATTGTTCGAACTAGTCTGCAAGTCTAATTTAGCTCTGCCTTTTTCAGAATAAACTAGCCAAACTTGATTTGAATTTTCAGGATTTTGATCAGCTTCCATCAAGATATTGATGACATCATTGTAAGTTTGGGCTCTAACGACAGCTGGGTCAGCAATGATTGCTTGCAATGCTGGTTTTAGTGATGTACCGATTTTACCATTTAACGATTGATAATAAGTTGGACTTTGCGTACCTTTTATTTTACCATAAGTTGAATGTATAGGTGTTCCAAAATCTGCTACCTTAAAATCATTGTCCACGATACGGATTTTGACATTATTGTTTAATACCAAATACTCAGCAGGCAATGTATCAAGGCTAAATAACAATTCTTCATCACCTTCATCGGAATTATCATCAACAAAGGTTATTTTGGATGTTGCAGTGTTTGAACCTTGAAGTATGGTCACATTTGTATTTCCAATAAAATCGGCATTGTTAAATCCACCATTTTTAAGTGTAAATGAAAATGTAAGATTTTGATTTACAGGTGATTCAGTTGTGAATATCAGGTCGAATGTTTCGCCTTCTGTATAAATTGTTTTATCAAAACTTGTCCTTAAACCTGTCAATATTATACCCGAACCATCATTTGGTTTCCTAGGATTTGGTGCACCTGCGATATAAGTGCCATCCGTTTGTCGCTGAATGGAATTGGTATTATTGGTGCTACCTTCATTAATTTGCTTGATTGCGGGATTGAATACCTTAAAGATATCCAATAATGAAACCGCATCTGGATCACTGGTGCCATAAATCAAGACATCTTCCAAGCTTGAATCAGCATAAGCAATCGTACCTTCTGGAAAATTGACTGCATCATTGCGGTAAATCGCTACAGCATCTGCACCGTTTTGAATTGTATTTTCTGGTATTAAGTACTGTGGAAATGGAATAACTGTGACCGAACCTATTAGGAAAATGCCATTGATATCTGTCTTATATCCATCAAGGTCAAGGGCAAGATATGCACTATTGCCACCATTTGCTGACCCATTAAAAAAAACGAGACTGTATCCATCAAGTGGAAAATTAGGCTGTAAAGATCGTAATTCTACAAATTCTTTATTATCAATACCAGGTGTGTCACAATCCAGCTCATTGATTACTACATTTTGAGCAAAACTTATACGAACTAAAAAGATCAGAAATATGAGGAGAAAAACTTTATTATTTTTCATTATCTTGGTTGAGAATACAAAGATAAGTAAAAATATCGACTTCTGAAATAGCTTGTTATTGGAAAATACCTTTTAAATTTTGATGAATCTATGTGTTTCCGTCCAATGATTGTTACTAAGTTGTGCCAAATAAGCACCTGACGCTAATGATGAAATATCGATTGAACATGAATTTCCATCGCCTATTTTTGAAATTAGAATATTACCCCAAATATCAATTATTTCATATGTAATTGATTTAAATTCAGTGTTTTCTATCTTGAAAATCTGTAGGATATCATGAGATGGATTAGGAAATACTTGATAATCTAATACTTTATTTAATGTTGTGTTTTCTGTTGAAGAATGACATTCCAATTCATTGATATACTTCCAAATATCTTCATTAAATAAAAAAGGTACAAGCGCATTATCAGGATTTTCGCCCATTCTGATCCATACCATTTTTTGTGATGGGATTATATTTAGGAACTGGCCATTTTTGCCCAAAGCAGAAAACATATCATCAGGTGCACTTTTATTTATACTTCCCGGAAATTGGATTTGTGATTGTGGTATCATGAAACTACTTTTGCCATTGAGCCACCAAAGGTATCCGTAGGATGGATTTATGGACTGAGATGTATTGATCATTTCTTCATAATATTTTTGGTCTTTGATCACTTCTGTGCCGTTCCAATTTCCTTTATTGAGAATGAGCAAACCGAATCTCGCCATACTTCGGGCCGTACTGTAGTAAACATTGTTGAAATCTTGCTTTAGGAAGATTCCATCCATTCCTATGGTGGTTTTCAGTTTTTGATTGATATATTGGTTTAGAGTATTACCTGTTGCATTTTCTATGACCTTATCCAGCAAGGTGTAAGGTGCATTGTGGTAGGCCCATCTTGTGCCTGCATCGGCTTTGTATTGCAAACAAGTATTCGTTGTACAATAAGGATCTGCCAAGGCGTCATTCAAGCCTGAGGTCATCGTGAGTTGGTGTCTGATTGTTATTTTATTTTCTTGTGTAGGCGTACATGATGTCCAACCAGAGCCTAAGTATTTTGATGAAAGATCTGATATGTTCAATTTATTATCTTGCTGGGCCAATCCTACAAGGGTAGATGTCAATGTTTTGCCAGCCGATGCCCAATACCAATTATTGGTTGCACTATGGCCGTTAAAATATTTTTCTAATACAATTTTGCCATCTTTAAGTAAGATAAATGCTTTGGTGCTGTTTGCTTCCAGAAAATGATAGAGGCTGTCTATTTTGGGCTGACACCAACCCAAGGTCGATGGATCTGTAGTTGCCCAAGTTGAAGAATTAGTAGGTGGGAAATATAGCTGAGCATGAAGCGGAGCTGTCATCAGACAAATAAATAGAATCTGGTAAATGGTTTTCATTCGGACTAATGATTAAGTGTACAGTACAGACGGAAAAAATGACAAAAGGTTTAAACGAATTTTATTAATAATGAAAGATGTCCAATCAAAAGCCAAATTTAATTCAGTTTATTTGCGGAAATGATAAATTTGATCAAAATTGATGGGGCGAGCTTTCTATAAAAACATATGGAATAGACATTCATGACAGTTTTAACATCAATTTAGCAACTTTTTGGGAATACCATTCGTTAATTAATATCATGTCGTTTAAAAATTCATTCTATTTTTTCAAAAAAAAAATCACGCAATGAAATATCCATTTATTCTGTTTTTGTTATTATTCTCAAATTGCGCTTTTGCTCAGCTAAAAGGTGCTGTGCCGCAGCCAAATGCACCTGAACATATCAAAAAGGAACGCAAGAAACCAGCAAATACACCAACAGCAAAAGCACTTGAAGTTTCGACAAAACTAACGAAAACGCTTGGTCTAAATGAAGTGCAACAAAAGGATCTGCATGCTGCGATTTTAGATTATGAAACCAATGTCACAAATGTTAATAAGAGTAATTTGTCCAAAAAAGATAAATACAATAAAATTCATACTCTGAACATGAAGCGGCAAGCTCGATTGAAAGCTATTTTGACACCTGAGCAGTATAAAACTTATATTTTATCTTTCCCGTGATTTAATGTGTCTTTTTCAAAATCCGTTGATATTCTCTTAGTCTGAATTCTGTCAATAATCCTATGCAAAGCTCTATCCCAGAGATTAGTGCAATCGGAATCGCTGTACCCATCAAGAGCGATTTTTGTGATAAAAAGATACCTGTAAAAGAGATAATACACGAAATAATGAGTATCCAAATGTAACGCCTTCTATTGGTGTTCTTTTTTTGAATGCGGTAATTGGTATAGTTTTGTTCTTCTTTAATCATCAATGGATTTAAAGAATCAGTATTTTTGTAATGATTGTATTTCTGCGAATACATAATGTACATCACTATACCTTTGCCTGTGCAATATAAAAAAAACATAAAGAAACCATAGCTCAAATATAGGTATCCAGGAGAAATCGTAAAGATGTGTAGAATGAAAGCAAACATGAGCAAAAAAAAGCCAACTATGATATACACAATACCTGCTATCATATCACCTTTATATAGCACTCTACATTTATCAATCATCTAAATTTATTTTACAACTTGATTGATGAGCGAATCATCTGCTATTGATGGCAATGTCACCGTAAGATTTTCATTGGCATCCATGGCTCTTTTGATGGCAAAAATAGCTTCATCATTTCGTGCCCAACTTCGTCTTGCAATTCCGTTATTAACATCCCAATGGAGCATGTTTTTGATTTTTCGGGCAGACTTTTTGGTACCGTCTATTACCATACCGAATCCACCATTGATCACTTCTCCCCAACCTACGCCGCCTCCATTGTGTAATGAGACCCAAGTCGCACCTCGGAAGGCATCTCCTACAAAATTATGCACTGCCATATCAGCCGTGAATTTGGAGCCGTCATAGATATTGGAAGTTTCTCTATAAGGTGAGTCCGTACCAGAAACATCGTGGTGATCTCTTCCCAAAACAATTGGTCCACTGATCTCGCCACTTTTAATTGCTTTATTGAATGCTAAGGCAATTTTTATTCTACCTTCGGCATCAGCATATAAGATGCGAGATTTCGAACCTACAATAGGCAGATTGGTTTTCGCATTTTTTATCCAAATGATATTATCCTGAAGTTGACCTTTGATCTCATCAGGTGCTTTTCTGTGCATTTTTTGAAGGATCTTGGATGCGATTTTATCTGTTTTATACAAATCTGATGTTTTACCTGATAAACATACCCATCGGAATGGGCCGAATCCATAATCAAAGCACAATGGTCCTAAGATATCTTGCACATAAGATGGATATTTGTAAGCATCCTTTTTCTTATCATTCCAGACATCGGCACCAGCTTCCCCTGCTTCTTTTAGAAAGGCATTACCATAGTCCCAAAAATACATTCCTTGGTTGCAAAGTGTATTGATGGCTTTTACATGTCTTATGAGCGTCTTTTTTACTTCATTTTTGAATTTTACCTTATCGGTCAATAACAATTTTTTACCTTCAGCAAATGAATATCCCACAGGACAGTAACCCATATCGTCCACATTGTGCAAAGATGTCTGATCAGAGCCTAGTTCTATTTTCAGGTTGTGTTTGATTGCGGCTTCCCAAAATTCCACGATATTTCCATGATAAATCAAGGCAATAGCGGTACATGCATTTTTACATTCTGTAATCTTATTGATTAAAAGCTCAAGGTCAGTATATACGTTTTCTTTCAAGACATATCCATCAGTAATCCGTTGTTGTATAGCATCGCCATCTACCTCAGCTATGACGCCTACTGCACCTGTTATAATTGCTGCTATGGACTGAGCTCCAGACATACCTCCAAGCCCTGAAGTGACGAATAAAGAACCTTTGAGACTATCTGACCCAATGCCCATTTTTCTACCAGCATTCAACAAAGTGATGGTAGTACCGTGCACAATTCCTTGTGGACCTATATACATAAACGAACCCGCAGTCATTTGGCCATATTGCGTGACGCCGAGCGCATTATACTTATTCCAATCGTCTTTTGATGAATGATTTGGTATCATCATGCCATTGGTGACAATGACACGAGGCGCATTTTTGTCTGATGGAAAAAGGCCCAAAGGATGACCAGAATACAAGACAAGCGTTTGTTTATCGGACATTTGAGAAAGATAATGCATTGTTAGCCTGTATTGTGCCCAATTTTGGAAAACAGCACCATTGCCACCATATGTGATCAATTCCTGCGGATGTTTTGCAACGGTAGGATCAAGGTTATTCTGAATCATCAGCATTATGGCAGCTGCTTGTTTTGACTTTGTAGGATATTCATTTACAGGTCTGGCGTACATATCGTATTCAGGTAGATATCTGTACATATAGATTCTGCCGTATTTTTTAAGTTCAGCATAGAACTCTTTGGCTAGCACATCATGATGTTCAGTAGGGAAGTACCTTAAAGCATTCTTTATGGCTAATTTTTTATCTTCTTTTGTTAAGACATCAGAAATATTTCTGGCTGGTGCGTGAGATAGCGTTGGGTCGGGCTTGTGGTATTCGGGTAAATACGTTGGTATCCCTTCTTTTATTTCTTGGGTGATTTTAGAAATCATTGCTTTGGTCATTTTTTGGAAACGTAAAGATAGGGCTCTTTGCCAACAAGATGATAGATAAAGTCGGGTAATTTCTAAAAATAAAAAAGGGACGACTGCTGTGCAATCGCCCCTTAATATTTTCATTAAGAAAGTTAAATATTATTTCTTAACTCCTAAAGCCTTTAATGTTTCGAAGTCTAGACTTCCGATTGGTAGGCTATTGTCTTTTTGGAATTTAATAAGTGCTGATTTTGTAGCAGAACCCATTACGTTGTCAACACCTGCAGGTCCAACATCATAACCTTTAGCTAATAAAGCACTTTGAACTCTTCTTACAAGGTCAGTTGTCACGTCTGTTTCACAAACGATTTCTCTCCAATCAGAAAATCCACCAGCTTTGATCAATTTTCTCTTTGTGATTGTTGCATATTCAGCAGCAACGTCCACAGTGTTAACTGTAGCAGGAGAAACCATTTTTTTGTAAGTTACAGTTTCGAAAGCATTACTACCTGATGCAGCTGCAGGAGTGCTAGATGCATCTGCAACCAATTTTTCGTATGTTCTTGTTGTATATTGTGCAGCAACATCTACGCTAGATGAAGTAGCATCTGAAGTCAATTTCTCAGTTTTCACTGTAGCATATTGAGCAGCTACGTCAGTTGAAGTGGTAGTAGCGCTGTTAAATTTCTTATATGTTCTTGTTTCGTATTTTGCAGCAACTTCAACAGTTTCAGTAGTTGCAGGAGATCGGAAGAGCGTCGTGTAGGAAAGAGTGTCTTCGCCTGTGTAGATCTCGGT
>CALFYH010000180.1 GCA_937952155.1 uncultured Saprospiraceae bacterium | reverse complement strand
ATAGGAATATCATAAACCGTTCCAAGGAATTTATCTAAAAGATAAGGCTTTTGGGCTTGACTTTTAATTATTGGAGTCGTCAACAGTATTAAAACAAAATAAGAAATTTTCATTTACTAGATACTTAAGATGGTGATTCATTTGCTGCTTTTAAAATACAAATAATTAACGTTTGTTTTGGGTATTATTATTATAGATGTAAAACAAGTTTTTAATGCTTTAACCATATTCAAATACTGTCCCCTACAACCCACAGGCACACCTCACACCCATAAATCCATTCGTCTCCTGATGAAAAGGGTAGGCGAGTCCACTTCCATCTAATTCCCAATAAAATTTGGTTCTTTTTTTGGTGGCATTACCTATTTCATCCATTGTATTGGTATCGTAGAGGCGACCATTGATCATGGTGTACACGACATTTTCGGTTTTGCGGATGTCTTCCATCGGATTGCCATCAATAATGATGAGATCGGCAAGTTTTCCAGCTTTGAGTGTACCGATTTGATTTTCCATACCTAGAAGTTCTGCACCATTCACAGTGGCACTTTTTAGGGCTTGATAATTGGACATGCCACCTTGCTGCAGCATCCACAATTCCCAATGTGCACCTAATCCCTGTAGCTGACCATGTGCTCCTAGATTGATATTGACACCAGCATCGGCCAGCTTTTTACAAGATTTTGATGTCAAGATATGGCCATTTTCGTATTCTTCTTGTGGCACCATCGTGCGATGTCTTGCGCGAGAATCAATAATTGGACTAGGAGTAAATTTTAACAACTTCTCCTTTTTCCAAACTTCTGTATTTTGATACCAATAATATTCGCCGGTAAGGCCGCCATAATTCACGATGAGTGTCGGCGTATTGCTTGTTTTGGTATTGGACCAGAAGCTAACAACATCTTTGTAAAGTGGTGCTACGGGAATATTATGCTCTATACTTGTGTGTCCGTCCGCTACCATGCTCATATTGTGGTAGAAAAACGATCCGCCTTCAGGTACAACTCTGATACCTAGCTGTCGGGCAGCTTCTATGACTTGTTGGCGTTGTTCACGTCTTGGTTGGTTATATGATTTTACAGAAAATGCGCCAAATGCTTGGGTTCTTCTAAGTGCTGATTTGGCATCTTCGAGACTATTGATCTCTGCTTTGAAGTCACCATCTGCACCATAGAGGATAGTACCTGTAGAGAAGATCCTTGGACCTGTGAGTACACCAGCTTTTACCATTTCTGACTGTGCAAAGGTGATTTCACTATTGACAGATGGATCATGGGTTGTGGTCACGCCATAAGCTAAGTTTGCAAAATATTCCCAATGTTTCTGAGGACTGATGCCATCTCTGAATGCACCTAAATGGGCATGGACATCAATCAATCCTGGCATGATAGTTTTGCCATTTACATCAATAATTTTTGTGCTTTTATCCAGTTTTATACCTGATGCAGGACCTACATATTTGATAATGTTTTCGTCAACAAGGACGATTCCATTTTTGATGATCTTATCATTTTCCATGGTGATGATATTGGCATTTTTGAAGGCAATTTTTCCTTTGGGTTTGTCGGTTTTGATGGTAAGACTTATTTTAGTACCTAGAGTATCTATCGGCGGGATCGAGTCAAGAGCACCTTCGAGAAACAAGAATCTTCTATTGAGACTTTCTGTAAAATATTCATTACCTAGCGTCCAATGCAATTTTTGACTATCGGCTGACCAGTGTAGATTGATACCTGCATCACGCGCCACTTGTGCAACTGGAAAAGCTTTGGTTTTGGCTGAGAGACCGATGGGTTGGCCAGTTTTTGGCATCGGTGCGATATAAACTTTATATAATTCTGTAAAAGCAACCCATTTATTATCAGGACTTAGGACGAAATTTGTAGTGTAACTCGTATTGAAAACCACTTCAGTTTTTTTGGTTTTTAAGCTATATTTTTTGAATGCCTTCGCAATAGAACCAAATAAAAAGCCTCCTGTGGTAAAATAGATTTCATTACCATCTGCTGAGAATATTGGTTTTTCACCTTCTTGCGTGATCAATGTCGCATTTTCCCCATTGACATCAGCAGTGTAAATCCCCGAATTAGTATTGTATTGGTAACCTTGATGACCATTACCACCTTCTTTTCGATAGACAATTTGAGCGCCATCGGGTGAAAATGAAGGCGTACGATAGATAGCTGGATCTTTAGTTACGACTGTTGATTTTTTAGTGACAAAATTATAGGTTAGTATTTTACCTAAGCTTTCATCATTCCATGTGACATAGACGATTTGATTCCCTTTGCCATTAAATTGTGGCTCAGCTTCGAAGTCTGTACCGGTGGTCAATCTTACCGGTGTTTGGCCATTATTAGAAATATATAAACTTCCTAAAGCGCTGAATACGAGTTGGCTTCCATCAGGTGAAGTGACTGCGTTTCTAAGTACTTTTACATCAAAATTTTCTTCATACGCTTTGTTTTCAAACTGCACCGTTTCCATCAGTTTATGTTTGGCATTGACAGTAAATGGAATATCCGTAGCTTTTTTGTCTGCAATATTGATTTTGACAATTTTACCTTTCGCCCAGATTACAATCTCTTTATCATCTGGCATCCAGTCAAATCCAGTATAAATACCAAATACCGTCCAAGCTTCTTGCTGGTCTTTGCTAAGTTGGTCGTAGATAGCCCATTCTCTGCCAGTTGATATTTCATAAATGTACAAGACGGATTTCTCTCGGACACGACGCACATAAGCTATTTTGTCGCCTTTATTGGAAATTTGGGGTCTGCATGCTCCACCTGGTCCGCCAGTTACTCTTTTGGTTTCGCCAGTTTCTATGTTGTAACTATTGATCACAAAAATCTCGCTATTAGGATCTTTATTGTATTGGAAATAGCCACCTGGATAGACATCTTCGCTATAATACAGCATTTTACCATCAGGCGAGATAGTCGGTTCATTGACATCTTGCTGATCATTTTTTCTTTTGGTCAGCTGGATGCCTTCACCACCTGAGATATGGTACATCCACATTTCTCCAGCACCCAAAGATCGACCAGAAGTAAAGTGTTTTCTTGCTATAATATATTGACCATCAGGCATCCACACCGCATTATTGAGCAATCTGAAACTTTCTTTTGTGATTTGTTTTACATTTTTTCCATCGACATCCATATAGAAGATATTGTCTCCACCTGCAGAATCACTCGTGAATAATATCTTTTTGCCATCAGGACTCCAACGTGGCTGTACTTCCCAAGCTAGGCCTGTACGAATGGCGGTAGCTGTTCCACCAGATATCGGCATCGTGTATATATCTCCTAGCATGTCGAAAGCAATCATACTTCCATCGGGGCTCACATCGACATTCATCCATGTACCTTCATTGGTGGTGAAAGAGACTTCTTTGAAGTTGCCTGGAGGATTATTGACGTCCCATTTTGGCTTTTCTTGAGCAAAAATTGTGAGGTGAGATAATATCAATAAATAAATGATGAGCTGCTTCATTTGAAGATGATTTAATGTATGAGACTGTAAAAATATAAAATTTGTTCAACACTTGTAAGTGAATTAGTAATATTCGTTTGATGGCAAGTTTTATAAAAGAAGTTGTAGTCTTTTGTGATTTAGTACATTCCATCATGATCGCCAATATCAATTAAGATAACCTGATCATCTTTGATAATAAAATCCAATAGAATCCTGTATTTCATATTTAAGGAAATTGAATATAAATCGGAAAGATTGCCTTTTAGTTTATGGAGACGAAGTGATGGATGCCAAGGGTCAGCTTGCAGTAGTAAAAGTGTCTTCTTATACTTTGCTTTAAGCGAAGGATGTAACTTTAAAAAATTTGTTGCTTTTTTTTTGAATGATGCAGTTAATATCATCAATGCCATATCAATCTTCTTTATCTAATTCTGCAAAATGCGCTTCAAGCGAAGTAGTATAATTCCCTTCTTCGATGTCTTTTTTGCAAAGCATATAAGCGACTTCGAGCTCAGCCATACGCATTTTGTCAAATTGCTCCACGGTCATAGCCACATACTTGACCTTGCCATGAACAGTAATAGCTGCTTCGGGTGTTTGGGCTAACTGTTCTTCAATGGCCTTGATTCCTTTGGTTTTTAGTTCATTTGCCGTGATCATGATATTATAGTGTTAAATTTAGTACGAAATATAATGCTAACAAAGGTACGATATTATTTCGAATTTTTCCAATAAATTCTCTTTCTGGGTAAAATTTCTCAAATATGGCCATTTAACTACGGTTGCACTATGTACCTTTGCAAATACTTAATTCAAAACAATGATTCCTGAAGGCATAAAACGGGTGGCAGTATTTTGCATTATCAAAAGTGGCGATCAATATCTCCTACTAAAGCGCGCAAAAACTCCTAATCAAGGCAAATTTGTGCCTGTTGGTGGCAAGATTGATCCTTATGAATCACCTATACAAGCAGTTATTCGTGAGACAAAAGAAGAAACAGGTATTACTATTTCTAGTCCCAAATTTTGTGGTGTACTCGTTGAGACATCACCAGTCAATTACAATTGGGTAAGTTTTATTTATGCAGTAGAAATAGACTGGATTCCAGCACCGGATTGTGATGAGGGCAAATTGTATTGGATCCAATCTGTTGACCTGAAGGGCTTAGATACACCACCTACAGATTGGCACATTTATCAATTTGTTGATGAAGGTCGCCCTTTTGTCTTTAGTGCCATTTTTGATGAAAACTTGGTAATGACGTCGATGGTGGATGAATTGACGGGTGAAATAGTAAAAATTTGATTTGTTTATAAATAGCATATTAGGATAATCGTTGTCAAGCCAATAAAAAGACAAAGTGGAGTGTAAATTTTATTGTCTTTTTTGGCAAATGGTGTGGTTTTTATTTCTTTGAAAATTCCAAAATATTTGAAATCACCAACAGCTCTCAATAAAAATATTCCTGCAATAATCCAGTATCCATAATTATTCAGAATAGTTGGTAAGCTGATGGAAATGATTCCTGCTTTTATCAAATAAATTAATCCAAAGCAAAAAAGACCTAAAGCCACTATAAATGATGCTGCCATTCCAGGTACTCGTGGCAATTGTGTTCCGTCTTCGTTAGTAGGAAAGGCATCTGCAAATGCCCATTTGCCACCAAGGCCCCAATAAATATGAATAATTGATAACGCTAAAAATATTGTCGAAAGTAAAATTGAGAGTAATATTATCATTTTATGGTTATTTATAACTATAAATCACTTTTTCACATAACCCATCTGCTCATCTTCATCTATATATTCCAGTTCGGCATCTTTCTCCCAGATTTCCATCTCGCATGGCTTACAATTAAATTTGAGTTTATACGCATTTTCGCCATGTTTAAGGGTGAGCGGCTCGACTACTTTTTCGCCCATGGTAGCACGCTGGAATCTAGCACATTTACCGAGTTCATATTTCACACAATACTTGGTGACCATGACCCTAGATTTGCCTGGATCCCACTGTAGTTCAAAGGCTTTTTCTATATCTGTGACGCCATGACGTTTGTAAAAGTTCCGTGCCAACTGATTGGATACATTGTAAGTAAAGTCTAGTTTTTCTACAGGATAAGGATGATTCGTTTTGGTAATTACTTGCGTTTCTCTGTGATATTGTGATATCCTTATCTCGACCAATTGTTCCAAAACTTCTCTGCGAATTTCATTTACTTTAGATATCGGCAAGAACCAATTGTCTGAAAAGTTTACGTCGATCTCATCGACAATAAAAACCGTATTTCCAGTTTTGGCGAGATTTTTTTTGATGTTGGGAATAACAGATTCATTGCTGTTGGCCTGAGTTTTTTCGTTCACGATGATCATTTCGCTTTGGTGACCATCTTCGTCAGTAGCTTGCAATTTGAAGCCATCTGTCGTCTCTGAAAAAACTAACCTGACACCAATCTTGCGTATGGCACTTTTTTCTTGCTCTACTAGTTTGATGAATTCTGCATCAGAATTTCTATAAATGACTGTTCCGACTTCAATAGATTTTTGAGAATTTAGTACTACGACATTATTGACAATGATATTGATTTGAGCACCATCAGCTTCTCCATCTGCATTGATAAAATAAAGTCCATCCGCATTATTGAGTAAATCGGAATTTTCTATCACATAGCCATTTGCTTTGATTTCTAATACTTTTCCTATGTATTGACCCTGTGATTTTGGTGTATCCCAACTTCCAATTTTTTCTTTTCGTTTATTGACAAAATAGTCGGTATACCCACGGTTAAAACTTCGGTCCATTTTCGGTTCGAAGTTATAGAATGTCCTTCCAGATGAGGCTTTTTGGTACTTATTTTTGTTATTTTCAAGAAACTCATCCAGTCGTTTTCTTAGGTAGGAAGTATTATTTTTGACATAAACGATGTCTTTGAGTCTGCCTTCTATCTTGAATGAAGAAATACCTGCTTCTATCAGATTTGGTAACTGATCACTCAAGTCCAAGTCCTTGATAGACAATAGATGTGCGGTCTGAATCAAGGTCTTGCCTGTTCCGTCTGTAAGCTCATAAGGCAACCTACAGTTTTGGGCACATGATCCACGATTGGCACTGCGCTCACCATTGGCGATGCTCATGTAGCAATTGCCACTGAAAGAAACACAAAGAGCACCAGATACAAAAAATTCCAACTCTACATCTGTAGCTTCATGTATTTCCCGCACTTGATCCAGATTGAGCTCTCTGGCCAAAACCACTCTTTTGATACCGGCATCTTTTAGGAATTTTACATGTTTTGGATCTCGATTATTGGCTTGTGTACTAGCGTGCAAGACGATAGGCGGAAGGTCCATTTCTAGAATGGCCATGTCTTGAATGATGAGTGCATCTACACCTATTTCATACAAAGTATAAATCAATTCCCTACAGGTTTTCAATTCGTCATCGTACAATATAGTATTAATAACAACAAAAACTTGCGCTTTAAATAGATGGGCATACCTTACCATTTCTGCTATATCGTTAACAGAATTGGTTGCATTGGTACGTGCGCCAAACAAAGGAGCGCCAATATAAACTGCATCTGCACCTGCATTGATGGCCGCAATACCTTGTATAAGGTTTTTGGCAGGCGCAAGGATTTCAATTTTTTTCTTCATGCTTTATGATCAATCTAAGTTGATTTTTGAAGCATCAAAGGTACTCATTTTTTGCCAAATTATGGGATTTTTTATAATGTGAATGTGCTTACATATGATAAATACGTAATATGAAAAATTGAATAAGTGTTGCCAATTGTAATTCATGGTATTAGTTGTCGTTGTATGAAGTTTGTTAAGAAATAACTAATAAAACAATTATTCTACTTGAAAATACACACTTTTGGTGACTTTTTTGTTAATAATTTGTCAAAATACTATTCACTAACAAATCAAAATTTTTATTTATGTTACTTCAAGCAACAGAAATCGTTACAGCTCCAATTAACCTTGTATCACAGATCTCTAAGATTGCTATAGAGTATGCACCTAAACTCGCAGGTGCAGTGGTAGTGTATATTATTGGATCTTTTATCATTGGCAGAATCGGCAACTTGGTCCGTACAGCTCTTCATGCTAAAAAAGTCGATCCATCGCTTCAGTCATTTTTGTATTCAATGACAAAAGTGCTTTTGAATATTCTTTTATTGCTTACTGTTTTCGGTATGCTAGGTGTAAACTTGACATCATTTGCTGCTATCCTTGCGGGCTTGGCAGTTGGTGTAGGCGCTGCATTAAATGGTACGTTGGGCAATTTTGCCGGTGGTATCATGATGTTGTTATTCAAACCATTTAAATTGGGTGACCTTATCGAAGCACAGGGATTTACTGGTACTGTTACCGAACAAGGTATTTTCAACACCTTTTTACTCTCACCTGAAAACAAAACGATAATTTTGGCAAATGGCGCCTTATCTACTGGCACGATAGTAAATTATACCACACACGGCAATCTAAGGGTTGATCTTGTAATGGCTGTAGATCCAGGTGTAAATATCGATCATGCTAGAAAGGTAGCAATTGATGCCATGCTCAAATTGCCGACTGTATTAGATTTTCCTGCTCCGGAAGTAAATGTGTTGAAAGTAGGCGATGGCATGACTACTTTGGGAATAAGACCTTATTGCAGTCAAGGAGATTACTGGACTGTTTATTTTGGTGCTCAAGAAGCTATAAAAAATGCATTTGATGCGAATGGAATTGCTGGACCTATCCCGCATCGTGTGATTATCAATAAATAGATTTCAGGGTTTTATATTGTAAGAGTCCATTATCTTTCGAGATGATGGGCTTTTTTTTTGTAAATTTCCTTTTTCAAATAATATTTTTTGTTTTTGAGTTGTTATAGATTTAAATCATTGTACAATTATTTGGGTTTTAACATTTTCGTTTACTATATTTATAAAAATTGAAAAATGAATTTCACTTCTCTTAAATTTTTAATTGTTTTTTTAATTTCTACTTTTTTGATGTCATGCGGTGGAGACGACAGTAAATCTGGAGGTACAGGTACAGTTAACTT
>CALFYH010000179.1 GCA_937952155.1 uncultured Saprospiraceae bacterium | reverse complement strand
GCTTTAATATACTTTAAAGGGTTATTCAACATACGTCTAACTTTTGAGTAGTTAGCAATTAATTCTACCCCTTGTAGATTTTTAATTAAATTTTCATTCATGTAATTTTCTATTTGTACAATTTTGAATCGAAGAAACGTTAAGAAGTCAGTATGAAAATGAAAAAATAACTTTTCTCGATTGGAACAATTATTCATTGTCTTATTTCCAGTAAATATAATACACTCTGATATTTTTAATCTAATGATACTTCTTAAAACATATGTTTACAGAAAAAATAAAAAATAATGGGTATTCTCGTAGCATGTATCATACTTAACGCCTTTATTGGTGTAATTTTCAAACTCTTTCATCGATACAATATAGACAATCTCCAAGCCATTGTGGTCAATTACTTTGTTTGTGTAGCTACAGCTATGGCAGTCAAGGGTGGATCACCAATTCCGAGCGATCTAAGTACCCAACCTTGGTTTTATTATGCGCTGGGTTTGGGTTTTATCTTCATCATAGTCTTCAATCTGATGGCACTTACCGTCCAGCATTTTGGTGTAGTCGTAGCAACAATATTTCAAAAAATGTCGCTCATCGCGCCTACATTACTTGCCATCCTTGTCTATGGCGAACATGCAGGCATTGCCAAGTGGGTTGGAATCCTTTGCTCTGTGCTAGCTATCATTTTACTCAGCTATCAAAAATCAGATATAGCAATTGAAGAAAAGAAAACAAGCACATTGCTTTGGTTATTTCCATTATTGACTTTTGCTGGCTCTTGTATGATCGATGCATCATTGTACTTGATTGAGAAAAAAAATCTGGCACAAAATGGAGACATAGGCTTCGTTGCTTCTTTATTTTTGTTCGCTGGCCTCAATGGATTGCTAATCTTGGTGATACAGCTTATACGACAAAAAACCAAGTTAGCTTGGAAAAATGTGCTTGGAGGAATTGCACTGGGCATACCAAATTTTTTCTCCATCTACCTCTTGGTACTAGCGCTTCAACAAGGTTGGGGAGGCTCCATCGTCTTTCCAGTCAATAATGTAGGTATCTTAGTTGTAGCTGCGATTTTCGGCTTGGTATTTTTTAAAGAAAAACTTACACCTTACAAGCTTGCTGGATTTGCCTTGGCCATTTTATCCATTGTACTTATCACTATGATCTGAAAACACCTGCTTTATGCTGACGGATAGTTATCAGACGATCGCATCACCTGCAGAAGGCGAATACAAAGAAAAAGGCAGTAAGTTCTTGGCTTATGCCTACCCTATGGATGTGGAAAGTGATCTTGACGGTTTCATGGCATCGCTCAGAGATATTCATCCTAAGGCGAGGCATTATTGCTATGCTTATAAATTGGGACTTGATGGGACACGATTTCGGGCGAATGACGACGGAGAGCCATCAGGTACTGCAGGTAAACCTATTTATGGTCAAATCCTAAGCTTTGGGCTCACCAATATATGTATCATCGTGATCCGATATTTCGGTGGCACAAAACTCGGCGCTTCAGGTCTAATCCATGCCTACAAAGAAGCATCAAAAGCTGCGTTAGACAATGCTGCGGTAATAGAAAAATATCTATTTGTGTCTTATGAATTGACCTTCGGATACGACCACATGGGACACATCATGAATGCCCTAAAAGACCCAGACATTGAGATTATAAACAAGGTTTTTGAAAACGACTGCTTAGTAACAATTCAAGTAAGGCTATCAGTTGAAAATCTCGTCATCCATAGGCTGAAAGCACATCTCCTCAACAAATCACTGGAAGAAGTGACTGCGGATACTACGGTGGATTTTTGTGAGATAGTGAAGAAGAAAGGCTGAAAAAAGGACAGAAATATTAACCAAAAAAGAAAAGATTTGTAACTTTGTTAAAGTGTAGGTTTTCTATTAATTAGAGACTGGCGCAATTAATTGTAAAGACTAGAAAGCGATTCAAATAAAAAAAGCGAGTACTTGTCAAGCAAGCCCCACTTTAAATGTTTTCACAACGGAATAATCCTTATTGTGAATTGCTTTTGTTGATGCAAAGATATTATAAAACTTTAAATAAAAAAACAATGGGTAAAAAAATTTTAGGATTAGATTTGGGAACTACCTCTATTGGCTGGGCATTAATTGAAACAGATAGTAATGATAATCCTAGTAGCATTATTGGTATGGGATCACGTATCATTCCAATAGATTCAACATCTCGTGACCAATTTCAAAAAGGTCAGTCAATTTCAAAAAATAAAGAGAGAACAACATCTAGAACACAAAGGAAAGGATATAATAGAAAACAGCTACGAAAAAGTAATCTAAAACATATCCTAAATGAATTAGGAATTTTACCATCAAATGAACTAATGCAAATTCCTATGAGATCGGAAGAGCACACGTCTGAACTCCAGTCACTGACCACTATCTCGTA
>CALFYH010000178.1 GCA_937952155.1 uncultured Saprospiraceae bacterium | reverse complement strand
AGCGATGAACGCCCTGTTGAACGGAACCTTTTGTAGCGGAGCAAAATTTGAAAAACTTATTTGTTTTTTTATGGAGATATCGTTAAGCAATTTGACAACTCCACATCCCATGCAGGTTGATTACAAGGTATTTGGTAGTAATTTTTCATGAGTTTAAGTCATTGAGTGAGCCAAATCACTAAATTCTATTCAATACGGAATATACCTTCCCCTACCCAAAATCAACAAGATTTTTGAGATGTAGAATTTTCATATGCAGCCTTATTATACTCACTTGGAGGCCCTCGTCGTCCGAAAGTCATAATGGTAATTATACGTCCTGTCTTACAGCAAGGGCATGATTGGGCTTTTGGATGTTTAATACCGGTTGGTAGTAATCGTATAGGCTGTGCTGTTAATACGGCTTTGAGATTTGGTAATTTATTTGACTTCCAACTACTGCTCAATATCCCATAATGCCTAATCCGAATGAAACGTTTTGGAAGGATGTGAAGTGCAAATCTGCGGATGAACTCTCCATGGCTGAGTGTCATCGTTTTCTTCTGGCCTTCTGCACGATAATCCTTGTACGAGATGGTCACAGTGTGGTCATCGATGGACAAAATTCGATGGTTAGAGATGGCGATTTTCCCGCTAAAGACGGGACAAGTTATGGGTGTATCTCCCGAGATATTCCACCACTGACTTGGGCGACCCAAAAGGTCTTTTAGCATATACCACCCATTCTTTTTTAAATAATGCATCGAAAGTAGATTGGTCAATGCATAGTTCCGATGCCCTTAGAATAGCGACGTACTTAGCACGATATACCTTACTCAGGGCTTTTATGGGATAAAGAAACTTACCAGATGACTTTGATAATTTCCACTTTCCGTTTTGGTCTACCGTTCCACCTGGAATAATGCAATGAATATGTGGATGGAGTGATAAATTTTGTCCCCATGTGTGTAAGATGCATATCATGCCTGCCTTGTTTTTCTTACCTGCAAATGCTTCTATCGTCTCCCAAGCCGCTTGAAAAAGTGCATCGTAAATAACCTTAGGTTTATGAATAGCATAAGGATTTAGTGTATCAGGCAGTGTGAAAACTACATGAAAGTACGGTACAGGGAGCAACTCAGTCTCTCTCGCCTCGATCCATTGCTGACGCTTGTGACCTTGGCATTTGGGACAGTGGCGATTGCGACAACTATTGTAACTTATCTGTACATGTCCACAGCTATCACAACCATCGACATGGCCACCCAGTGCGATGGTTCGACAATCTTTAATCGCTCTAAGTGTCCGTATTTGCCAGCCATTAAGTGTATCCTTCTCCACACAATGCCATGATCGATCGAGCACATGCGCTACTTCGAACGTGGCCCGCATTCTGTAAACAAGGTGTCTAGTGGGCTGAATGCTTTGCGGCGACCGCTTTGGGCTATATGCAGATAGACGAGTGTTGTCTCTATTCGCTCATGTCCAAGCATCTCTTTGAGCGTCATGATGTCCATACCATCCTCGAGTAGATGCGTAGCATACGTGTGGCGCAATGTGTGGACATTGATGTGTTTGATGATACCAGCTTTCTTTGCGGCACTCGACACTGCCCACTGGACACCTTTCTGTGAATATCGCGAGTCGAAGTCTCCACCTTTGCGATTGGCTTCAGGTTGTCCATTAAAGAGCCAGGTATCTGGATTTTCGGCATCAAGATACTTTTGAATACCTCGGATCAGATGATCGCTGATAGGCACATATCGATCTTTCTTGCCTTTGCCCTGCACGACATGTAAGGTCTTTCGATCCATATCTAAGTCCTGAATCCGAACACTCCTTGCTTCTAAACATCTCAAGCCACAGCCATATAAAAGGCCAATGAGTATCTTATGTTTTAGTAAATCAGGCGCTTGCAATAAAGACCACATCTCCGCTTTTGACAATACCACAGGTAGTTTATTGGGCCGCTTGATGCTAGGGAGACCGATATCATGCGGTTTGATATGTTCTACTTTGCAGAGCATACGCAGGCCAAAAACAGTATGCTTAAAGTAAGAATCAGATGGTGTATTATGCTCCTGCTTGAGCAAATGAAGATAATCGCTGATCTGGTCTTCTTCTAACTCAGTGGGTAAGCACTTAAAGTGCAAGGCCATCTTTGCCAAATGACGGGAATAGTTAAGATAGGTGCTTCGTGCTCTACCCAATACAGAAAGTTTCTTTTCAAACTTGTCCAGCTGATCAGAGAAGCCTTCAACTTCTACTCTTGCTCTAAAAATGATGGTGTGAGACCCTAGGTCTTCGGGATTCTTTTTTTTGTTGCCATAACTTAATACATTTATTTATATTTGCAATGACAATTATCAAGCCAGTGAGCTACCAAAGGTTTAGTTCAACAA
>CALFYH010000177.1 GCA_937952155.1 uncultured Saprospiraceae bacterium | reverse complement strand
TTAATAATATGGTCAATTTTTTCATCATTGTTATTAATCAAGCCTAGTAAGTAAAGTGAATCATTAGTAATTCTATTTTGAATTTCCATTCTTGAAACGGCGAGATCTCCATGTCCTGTTATCAAAATGGTAATTTCCTTATATTGATCTAAAATGGATTGTGCTTTTGTCAAGGTTTGCGTATAATCTTTAAAATTATCATCTACAAAAGGAATCTCAATATTGCTTAGATAATCACCGGCAATCCAACAATTTATACTTGGAATGATTATAAAAATACCATCAGCTACATGGCCCGGTGCAAGATAAAATTTTAATTGTGTATTATCTATGGTTATAGTTTGCTCGTCTTTTAGTATTGAGTGAGTTACGATAGGGTAGGAAAGTGGATAGTTTCTGGAGATATAGTATTCATTGTCAAAATCTTCAATCTGTTTTATTATTTCCTGTTTACGTGGATTAGATGTCAGTTTTTCTGATGCAATAACTTTAGCATTTGGGAATCTGCCATAGCCAATTATATGATCATAATCAGAATGAGTGAATATCAAATACTCTGTATGTTCAGGATAATGGTTTTGGATATAACCAGCAATATATTCAATTTCATCAGGTAACCAGTTGGGATCAATGATCAAAACGCTTTGTTCCAAACCAATAACCGTACATGTAGTGCGATATAGGGCACTTTCGAATATTGTTATTCCATTTTTGTGATATTGAATTTTCATATTTTTTTTTTTTAAATAATGGGCATCAAAAATACTCCTTATGAAAAAAAAAGGCGATCACTATATAAATATAGTAACCGCCAGTGTTCACAATTAATATTGCGGGGTGTATTTAAATAAAAAATTAATCTATTTCGGCGACAATTCTATCCGCCTTGTATATATATTTTAAAGCAGCATAAATCCCACCTGCATGTACGCTTACTGTTCTATTTACTTCTTCGTCAAAGATAAAATTTCCTGGAAGTGATTCGATATTTCCATCAAAAATCAAACCGACAGCTTCTCTATTTTTATTGATCAATGGACTACCGCTATTACCTCCGATTATGTCATTGGTAGATACCGTATTGAATGGAGACATCAACAATTCCATCGATGGATTTTGCCATCTTTCAGGCAATGTCCAAGGAAATTCTTTGTTAAATGAATAATATCTGTCATATAACCCAAAAAAGGTAGTAACAACTGGTGCTTTGGTACCATTGTAATCATAACCCTTGATTACACCATCAGAAATTCTGAGTGTAAATGTGGCATCAGGTGGCAATTGGTCACCATACACTTTGAATGCTTGATTCGCAATTTTAGCTTCCAATGATTGGCGTGCTGGTCCAGAATTTTGAAAGAGTTGTGTGGCTTCCTTATACCTGCTTACAAATATTGCCGCAGCTTCCATCAATGGATCGTCATCTTTTTCCATTTTATCTTCTTTTTCAAAGAACTTGGTCACATTCTTTTCTTCTGTAAATTTGGTTTCTTTGACTAAGTATTTCACATACTCGTTTATACTTCTTTTGCCTAAAACTTTTTGTAATGTCATATCTCCAGGATAAGCATCTTCTTTTACTTCATTTAGAAATAAGGTAAAATATTCTATCTGCTCAGGATCGTTCAGCTTTGAAAATTTTTCCATAATTGTGCTCTTCAATTTATCCTTCTTGTCCTGAGGTCCATTGTTTTTAACCATTTCTTTGTAATTCATCAGGTCGTGCATCACTGTAAAGTGTACGCCACGATATGGACTTGGACTCAAATAAGTTATGGCCCAACCTTGTGGGTTTAAGGTTTCATATTGTTTGGCCATTTCATCCCAATAAGTAACTCCTGGTGCTTTTGATCTGATGAAATTTTCCATTTCTACCTTTCTACCGAATAGTGCAGGATCTTTCAATCCCTTTGAAATACCACCGAAAGCTTTCATTGAGTTAGCCACATTTGCTATATCATTAAGCAATTCTTGAGCTTCGTACTCCTTGGTAGGATCAGATTTGATTGTATGATATTTACGCATCATCATGTCATTTCTGTTCTTTAGGAATTTGTATTGCAATGGATATCTATAATCTCTGTCATAAGTAAGTTGCGAAACAGTTCTATATCTTTCGGTACGGCCTGGATTACCAACCACGAAAACTGGCTCGCCTTCAGCAGCACCTTTTTTATTGAATTTTAAGTAATTTTTGCCTGTATTAAGTGGATTTCCCTGCTCATCATATGCTCTCCAAAATGTCACGTCCAAGTTGTAACGTGGATACGTGAAATTATCGGGATCTCCACCAAAAAATCCAAGGTCGAGCTCAGGAATCCAAACCAATCTTATATCTGAAAACCTTTTGTAACCATAAATAGAAAACTTACCACCACTGTAGAAGGTAACTACTTGGGTTCTCAGGTCTTTCCAGTCTTCTTTTTCCTTGTACATTTTTTCTATTTCTTCAAGCGCTGCTTTTCTCATGGTGGTTACTTCTGCATCATTTTTGGCATTCTTGGTTTTTTCAGCGACAAGCTTTGTGATATCTTCCGCCTTGATCATTTGCTCTACAAAAAGGCCTTCAGCCTTACGTTCATCTGCTTGTGTGATCGCATAAAACCCTTGTTTGTCAAAATTTTCACCTTCTTTCTGCAAAGCCGTGACCACATCTCTAGAACAATGATGATTTGTCATGATCAGCCCATTTTCGGATATAAATGAAGCAGAACACCAGGTGGCAAATCGGAGTGAAGACTTACGTACATAATCAAACCATTCATCTTGGACATCCATACCATAGGTAGTTTTCAACCATTCCTTTGGTGGATTTTCAAATGTCCACATCTTACCAAAATCATAAGGACTGGCTTTTTTCTGAGCCGACACTATAAATATAAATCCAAATACAAAAATTGTACTTATTAAAAAACGATGATTCATCTTAAAGTTAAATTATTTAAAAATTAATGATGACGTAAAATTATAAAAATTGTCGGAACTTTTAACTAATTTCTAAAGAAAGTGTCAATACCACGACAGTATTGCAACATATATTCTGTGCATTCAAACAAGCCATGATAATGATCATATTATATCACTTTCTAGATTTGATTCAATTTAAACTATTCACATCAATTTCCGATGACAAGTTTTTTAGTAACCGCTTGTCCTATGGTAGGCAGAACAGTAATGAAATATATACCTTTCAAGCCTTCTACATTTGTACTTATCAGATTTTGAGCAACAAATGATTTTGATTGTAAAATCGCACCATTGACATCGCTTAATGTGAATTTGCCATCCATTAAGGTACCTAAATTTATTTGTAATGTGCTTGATGTTGGGTTGGGGAAGATCTGAAAATTGTCGATATCAGTCCAAGTGACAG
>CALFYH010000176.1 GCA_937952155.1 uncultured Saprospiraceae bacterium | reverse complement strand
TACCTTATTTCACAATATCCCAAATTTTTATCCTTTGGGACCAATGCTAAAAGACTTTTTTACCCGAAAACTAATTTTTGAGAATTTACAGAATTTATCTTTATACTTTAAAAATTTTATATAAAATGTTTTGTTACATTTTTTATTAAAAAGTCAATACAAGCTTTTTGAGCCTCTAATTTTGTTTCATATAATATACCTTTAGGATTAAGCCATACACCACATCCACCACCACGCATAGATCCTTTTTTGTGAGAAAGTGAATAGCCAAAATTCCAACCTTTGATACATTTTGCAACACGCCCTTCATAAGTAATTTGATTGTCATTATAGTCTATAAATATTTCTGGATTGATACATACTCCAGCACTATTATAGTTAAACTCATCTATTGTGGTGTGAATCTCATTCATTACTTTATTCATTAACTTGTGGTGTTCGTTTTAATAATTCGTTGTATGTATTCATTTCATTAATTAGCTTTTGTAGAACAAAAACGTGAAGAATCCTCAGATATCACCTATTCAGATTCCGATGCAGAATTGGTAAAACGCATCAAAGAAATCATCATTCATTACGTCCGCCCTGCGGTTGAAATGGACGGCGGCAATATTGAATTCAAATCTTACCAAGACGGCGTTGTTACCGTAATGATGCAAGGCTCTTGCAGTGGCTGCCCATCATCCACTGTTACCTTAAAAGCCGGTATCGAAGGTCTTCTTAAACGAATGGTCCCTGAAGTTACCGAGGTCGTAGCAGAAGCGCAATAAATTGTATATTTAATCTATAATTTGGGCGTGCCCTCTCGGGTACTCGAGGTCGGGCTATTCGTTCCAAGACTTCTTCCCAGGCATATACCTAAACTTCAGAAGTCTTTCCTCTACTATCCCTCACGCGGATGAAAGTACTTATCTGATTTTATTTTTCATTTTATAAATGAGTTAATCATTTTTATGCAATCTTTAAATTGTCAAAATATTTCAACAAATAAATTAGAGATAATAAAAAACCCCCTTGTTTTCGCAAGAGGGCTCTTATCATTTTTATCACCAAATTCTTAACGAGTAATCATGATTTTTTCTGTCAAGATATTATCCTTAATTTTCATTTTCAATAAGTAAATTCCCGTAGGTATATTCCTTATATCTATTTGTAAATCATGATTAAGATCAGTGGATTTAAAAGTATGTTCGTGATTTAAAACGATCTTACCATCTAAATCCACAATGCTAAACTGTACATCTCCCTTATCCAACCCGTTCAAATTAATATTAATAACTTCTCTTGTTGGATTTGGATATACCGTCATTGAAGTATTAGCTGACTTCGAATTTACAACTACAGAAACAACATGACTGTAGGTAAAAGTTCCATCCTTATCTAACATCTTCAACCTATAATAATATACACCAGAAAGTTTGATATCATAATCTAAGAAATCATATGATTTAGCAACGGTAGAATTTCCTTGAGCTTTTACTGAACCTATAGATTTGAAGCTAGATTGACTTGCATGTTTTCTTTCTATGATAAATCGATCCGTATTTTCTTCCACTGCTGTAATCCAATTCAAGGCTGTATGATCTTTCTCCAAATATCCATTAAATGATATTAATGTAAGAGGAAGAATACTCTGCGGATAAATACCAGCATCATAGGTAAGATTATCCACTGCTCCCACAACAAACACTTGAGTCGTTCCAGACATATATGGAGATACTTTAACTTGGGCTGTAACATCACTATCAAAAATATCATCCAGATTAGCATTGTAATTAGGCGTAGTAAAATTAAATGTATCTGCTACCAAGAACTGAAGTGTATAACTTCCACTATTAGGTGCAACATAGAAATAATATTCACCTAAATTATCGGTTGTAGTGGTTTGTAAAGTTACACCAGATACATTTTTCAAATTTACAATAGCTCCTGGTACAGGCCTTTCTCCCGGATCCTGAACCCCATTAAAGGCTTCAGGTCCTTTCCCATCATTGCCTAAGCCGGTATCTTTCCAAACAAAGTTTCCAATCTTAACTGCCTTAAATAAACCGGCATCAACAGTTAAATTATTCGTATTTGCATTAATAGTGTAATTTCCGGTAGTACCAAGTCCATTAGTATTGTCTAAGTCAGAGTCTATTGCATCGCCAACTTGATTCGGTGAAGTAACTAAATAACCCACAGGCACCGTAAATTTCACATAGTAAGTTCCTGTAGCTAAGTTATCAAATAGATACCAGCCTGGCAATCCTGTTGATGGATTAGTGGATGTATTTTTTTGGCTAACCATTACATTAGTAATTGAATTAAATAACATCACATTAATACCATTGATCCCTTGTTCATTAGCATCTTGGGCTCCATTCCGATCTGAATCTTCCCAAACATAATCTCCCAATGAATTATTCAAATAATATCCAGCATCAAGATCAGGATAATTTTGACCTGATGCTAGCGGAACATTATCCGAAGTATTTGCACCATGTAATCCACTAATATCAGAATCAGCAATTTCATTACCCACATTAGGAATTGTACTGGTCCATCCCTGATTAGCTATTGGTGTAACGCTGATGTAATAAGTATCCGGTACTAAATTGATAAACTCATACCATCCAGGCAAACCTGTATTTGGATTATTGGCAGTTAATTTCTGGCCTCTTTGAACTCCGTTAATATCGAATAATGTCACTGTAAAACCATTCAATCCTGGTTCATTTGCATCCTGACGACCATCTTTATCTAAATCATGCCAAACAAAATCACCTAAACTTGAAGTTCTGTAAAGACCTGCATCAATAGTTTGATTACTTTCACCAGATACCAAAGTAACAACTGGTGCATTTCCAGTTGTTGGATCTGCATCACTATCATTCGTATCATTACTTCCAGATGCATCTTTCTTAGTTAAATCATAACCACTCGGTCTCACAAACATTACAATATAAGAACCTGGAGCTAAGTTTGTAAATTGATAATATCCTGACAAATTATTTGGTCCGCCTGTCGCTGTAATGGTACTGCTTATCGGAACCCCAAATGCATCTTTTAATATCACATTTACTCCATTTAAACCCACTTCTGTACCATCTTGAATTCCATTACCATTTGCGTCTATCCAAACATAATCTCCTAATCGAGCTGGTAAATAAAATCCTGCATCTAAATTCAAATCTTGTTGGCCAGGAGTTAATGTAATCAAATCAGTATTTCCAGTTGTTGTATTAGGATCAGAATCTGTTGAATTATTACCACAAGATTTTCGCTTAGTAAATACATGATTCGCGCTTGGCTTACTAAAGTTTACATAATAAGTTCCAGCGCAAACTTCAAATTCATAATACCCCGGCATACCAGTACTATTATTAGTTGTAACTTTTGTATCTATTAATACATTTGAAGCATCAAATAACCTAACTGTCACTCCATTTAATCCTAATTCACCAAAATCTTGACATCCATCTCCATTAGAATCCAACCACACAAAATCACCAATTTTTATCTTAGGATCTACCGTTAATGTTCTGCTTGCAGTTCCTGTACATCCGTTCGCATCTGTTACTGTAACACTATATATTCCTGCAGTATTTACATTTATACTTTGTGTCGTTGCAGTCGTTGACCATAAATAAGTAAATGGTGCTGTTCCAACACTTGGATTCGCTGTAAATGTGCTGCTCGTTCCTGCACATATTTTGTTGTCTCCAGTAATTGTTACTACTGGATTTGGATCTACCGTTAATGTTCTGCTTGCAGTTCCTGTACATCCATTCGCATCCGTTACAGTTACACTATATGTTCCTGCTGTACTTACATTGATACTTTGTGATGTCGCTGTCGTTGACCATAAGTAGGTAAACGGTGCTGTTCCTACACTTGGATTCGCAGTAAATGTGCTGCTCGTTCCAGCGCATATTTTGTTGCCACCTGTAATTGTAACTACTGGATTTGGATCTACCGTTAATGTTCTGCTTGCAGTTCCTGTACATCCGTTTGCATCCGTTACAGTTACACTATATGTTCCTGCTGCACTTACATTGATGCTTTGTGTTGTCGCTGTAGTTGACCATAAGTACGTAAACGGTGCTGTTCCTACGCTTGGATTAGCTGTAAATGTACTGCTCGTTCCAGCGCATATTTTGTTGTCACCAGTGATCGTAACTACTGGATTTGGATCTACTGTTAATGTTCTGCTTGCAGTTCCTGTACATCCGTTCGCATCCGTTACAGTTACACTATATGTTCCTGCTGTACTTACATTGATACTTT
>CALFYH010000175.1 GCA_937952155.1 uncultured Saprospiraceae bacterium | reverse complement strand
TTGAAAGATATGTAGAGATACAAAAAGATATTTTTTTAGATATCAACTCAACTTTGGGCCAATTTCCAAGCTTAATGCTCAACTTAACACAACTTGGAGATGCTTTGATTTTTTTGTCTTTTTTGACATTACTAATTATATATGCACCCAAATTTTGGGAATCGTTAATTTCAGCATCCATAGTCTCAGCGATTTTATCTAAGTTTTTGAAAGTACTTTTCAGCGTACCTAGACCAGCGGCTATTCTTGATAATGAAACATTTATTATCATCGGTAAAAAACTCATAGGTCATAGCAGTTTACCTTCAGGTCATTCCATTACAACATTTACCATCATAACGGTACTTATGTATGCTTTTATGCCCAAGAAAATAAGTTCTAAGGTTGCATGGATTATTCTATTGATTGGTTTAGGTTTTATAATTATTTCCACGCGAGTTGGTGTTGGAGCACATTTTCCTTTGGATGTTATTATTGGTGGAATTATAGGTTATATTTCAGGGCTTATCGGAATATTTATCAGTAAAAATGATAAACTTTGGGCATGGATAGGCAATCCCAAATACTATCCATTTTTCATTATCTTGTTTATGGTATGCTGCGTGGTGTTAGGCACCAAAATATATAAAGAAAATTTACTAATTTATTATCTGTCGATGATCTCATTAATTGTTTCATTGTATAAAATAATATATGTTTACATTAAAAAATAATTTAAAAATCACGCACTTCGCTTTAATCTTAAGTTTTCTTAATTTTTTATTTTTTCACCTTTCCTTTTTTAAATTTGTTTCTAACAATCTTGATTATAAAAGTATCAACGGTATTGCAATAATTGGAAGTCTTGTAGTGCTGATGTTGATTTTAAATGCTTTTGTTTTTTACTTACTTTGTTCGATTTCCACAAAAGTAGGAAAAACGCTATTGATAATATTCTTTCTGATAAATGCTGTGGCTGCTTACTTTGTAAATACCTATGGTACAATACTCGACGAAAGTATGATCGGCAATATTCTCAATACCAAATATTCTGAAGCCAGCAGTTTTTTTTCTATAAAATTCCTTCTATACTTGGTATTTACGGGAATTTTGCCTAGTATTTTTATTTATAAAACTAATGTTATAAAAGATACTTGGAAGCGATTTTTTAGTAACATTTCATTAACTTTAATATTTATTGCCGTTTTGGTATTTGCCAATGCAAGCAATTGGTTATGGATTGATAAAAACTCAAAAGTCCTAGGAGGATTGGCTATGCCGTGGTCGTATGTCGTAAATTTATCACTTTTTTACATCCACGAAAATCAAAAAAATGCAAAGGAAATTTTATTACCAAATGCCAAAATAGCTGATGACGAAAAATCAGTTGTGGTACTTGTGATAGGTGAATCCGCAAGAAGTCAAAATTTCTCATTATATGGTTACAATAAAATCACAAACCCTTTACTTTCTAAAATCACTAATGTTACTCACTTCGATGCAACAGCATTGGCTACTTATACCACGGCAGGCGTAAAAGCGATCCTCGAACACAAAGTAACAGGCAAATTGTATGAAATACTTCCTAATTATTTAAATAGAGCCGATGTAGAAGTCGTCTGGAGAACGACAAACTGGGGAGAGCCACCAGTTCATATAAAAAACTATCAAACTACTGGAGTTTTAAGTGAAAACTGTAAAGAACCGAAGTGCGATTATGATGAAATCCTATTATCTGGGCTCAAAGAACAAATTCAAAGCAGTAAAAAAAATAAAATTCTAATAATCTTGCATACTAGTACAAGTCATGGACCTACTTATAGCAAGAAATATCCACCACAATTTGAAACTTTCAAACCTGTATGTAACAGTGTTGAATTGGGCAAATGTTCTCAAACTGAATTAATCAATGCCTATGACAATACGATTGTTTATACCGATTATATTTTAGCGCAAGTAATTGAAAATTTACAAGCTTTGAAGGATTATAAAAGCACCATGATTTTTGTGTCTGACCATGGCGAGTCATTAGGCGAAAAAAATCTTTACATGCATGGCGTACCATTAAGTTTAGCGCCAAAAGAACAATATGAAATTCCATTTATTGTATGGGTTTCAGAAGGATCAAAACATGTAAAATCACTTAATAAAATAACTCAAAGTTATGTTTTTCATAGTGTTTTGAACTTTTTAAACATCCAAAGTCCTATATATAATGAGGAATTGAATATTTATAAATAAAGTTTTGAACTTGATAGATGATAGTATCTTAAAATATTTAGTTTTCCTAGCTTCTATTTCAAACATATCCAGTAATAAAAAAAGAGGCTATCTTTTTAGACAGCCTCTTGAAAAAACCCAGAATCATTTTTATAAACACATTACTCGATTAAAATCATCTTTTTGGTCGCTGTAAATTCTCCAGCATTTATCTGGTAGTAATATACACCTTTGCCTGTAAAGTGTGCATTGGATAAGGTAAGTGTATGGTATCCTTTTTCGTAATTGCTTACGTGTGTGTACACTACTTTTCCTGTTACATCCATTACTTTTATAGAAGTGTTTGCTGCTTCAGCCAGTTCAAAAGAGATATTCGTAAAGTCTTTGAATGGGTTTGGTTGGTTTTGGAACAACTCGTTTTGTGGACCAGAAGCATTGCTTCTTGCCAAGATATTAAGAGGCTTCACTGTACCATCCAATTCATATACTTCAGAATCGAAATTGTCATTTGAAGTGCTTATGAAAGCGGTATTACCTTTAACTTTAGACTTAAATTCTATTGTCATCAAGACATCATCAGGCGATAATGATAAGCCATTCGGAATGTCAATACTGAAATACAATTTACCATCAGCTGCTAGATTTGTATTGATGTTATAGTCATGCACATTCAATTTGCCTGATTTTACTTGTTGGAATACCAACTGGTCAGCATCAAATCCCAATCCAAACTGTGTACCCATGATGTCCATCAATTCAGCTGCCTTAACGTCAACTTTTACATGTGCTCCACCTTCAAATTCCATTAAATCTGTTACAAATAGCGTGTTTGCTGATCTATTTTCTGTCGATGTACTATTTAGATTGGCTTCTACACTATTATTAATATCTCCAACTTTGACACCGATGAAGTTAACATTGGTTTTGTCTTCGAAAAGAGAATCAAGATTGATCATAGATGGGAAATCATATGGATACGTTGGATCTTGGAAAACAAAATCAGCAGGTACAAATCTCCATGATGTATTATTAACAAAAGATGTGGACATACCCAAAATCACTTTACGAAGATCCACAAGGTCACTTGCAGTGATAGATTTTGAATTATTAACATCGGCAGCCAACAATTTGTATGGAGATGCAATAGGTTGTAAACCAAGGATATGTCTTTGCATCATCACCAAGTCTAATGTAGAAACACCGTTCAATAAATCTGCTTCATTTCGTGCTTCGATGGTCTTAGGATCAAATACATCGATTCCATCGAATTTGTATTGTCCATCATTGTTGGTCATTTCTGTTTTATTTAGAGCACTGGCCATATTGGTCAACTCCACTTCTATATTGTTGACTCCATCCGACATTTCGGTTGTAATTCTACCTGATACTGATGGTAACAAGCTGGATACGTCTTGACATGCATTTGTCAATGGTGAATCCTGAAGTATAAGCGTAACTTCGCAGAAATCAAAATTACCGTTTTCGTCTATCACATACATTCTCAATGGAATACGAGCTATCTGACCATTTGGCAAGTCTGCACAAGTAAATGTTTTGGAAGGTTGTGTGCCAGCCTCATTAAATGAAAACTTCAACTTACCTTCTTCACCACAGTTGTTTTCACTTTTCAGATTGAAATCACTTGCCCAAACTTCTGTGCTACCATTAGAACCCATGACCCACACAACTTCACGTACACATACTGGTGTAGGCTTTTTGGTACCTTTTATGGTCACATCATACATACATGTAGTAATTGTACCACATCTGTTTTTAACAGTAAAAGTCACTTTATGTGTTCCGATTGGCAACACTCTTGTGAATGATTTGCCTAAACCATTTAGGTCCGAAGTTCCATTTTTACCAAGATCAAGTGTCCAAGTATATACTAATGCATCATCTGCGGTACAATCATCAGTTGCACTTGCTGACAAAGTTACTTCTTTTTCACAACTGCCAGGATCAGTATCAAAATTCTTGGCTGTACAACCGGTAAATACTGCACCACCCGTTCCCATCAATTTGATCACTTGCAATTTTTCAGCAACAACAGGATTGGTAGGATAAGAACACCAATCGATGACCTTCCAAGTTCTCAGAATCTTAATACATGCTTCACTAGATACAGTAAATACCTGATCTGTAAATGTAACTCCAATATCGCGACAAGTAACATTACTCACTATAGGTCTGCTGTTGAGCGCATCTGGCGTAGCATCATCAAGATTACATGATGGTATAATCCTTTCACCTGGGAATGTTACATTTGCTTCAGTAAAAGCAGGTGATGTAATTGTAAGTCTTTGCGTACACTTAACTGTTGGGTCAGAAACAAGATACCATTCTCTGTCCACAGTACCTGTATTACATTTAGCTGAAATATTATTATTTACTATTTTACTTGCAAATCTTTGACTACCACATACACCACCGGTTGTTGGTTTACCAAAAAATGTTGTATCAAAAGTAGCAGTTCCACTTATCCATGCTGCGATTTTAGAATCACCACAAGTCAATGTTTTATTACTAGGGCAAGTAATAAATGGTGGACGCTTGTTTTGTACTAATACATCTGTTTCACATTCATTATAATTGCCAGCTGCATCATAAACTCTCAATACAACGGTTACGTATGAAGAAGGTGATGTAATATCTGAACAACAGAATCTAACTTTAGGCCCAAAATTTAGGTCAGAAGCATATCCTGGACAAGTTGTTGTTTTACGTTTTACTTCATATTTAGCGATTTCACCACAATTGTCATTACTATGATTGTCAAGTGAGAAAGCCAATAATTCGCCCCAGCCGCTATCATCAATCGATATAACAGACTGGTCTTCACATATAGCTGTAGGTGGTGTTGTATCTACTACATCTACTTCGACAGTTACTGTTCTTTCATTGCCACACTCATCAGAAGCGTAATATCTAACCCATGTTCTACCAAGTGGTAATCCTTCAATTCTATAATTTGCAGTACCTGGCGTACCTAAAACAGAAGCTGTGCCATTAGTCGTAACAAAAGGAAGTACCTCGTCTGGATCAAGACAAGATCCGTTTCCTGTTTTAAACTTGACATACCAAGTCAATTTGCTAGCTGCAGAACAAGCATCAGTCAACAAGCTTGGAGTTGTAATTGTCCAAGGCTTTGCTATGCAAGCATTAGCCTGAGTGCCGATGATAGCAGCTGAAGGTTTTGGACTACCAAGTGGTCCTGACTCTCCTGCACCATAAAAACATATTGGTGATGAGAATGGCTGAGGTACATCTATCAGTGGTGCAAAAGTGTCTTCTATTTTGATGGTTTGACCACAAACTTTTTCTTCGCCTGAACACCAATCTATGATAGTCCATTGTCTGAAAACTTTGATACCTGGGCCACAAAGATCAAAAACTACATCTTCATAATAAACTTGGATATTTTGACATCCTATGATCATAGGCATACCACTTGTGACAGGTGAAGGTGCACCGTTCGGTAAGGCAACATATGATGTACCACATTCTTTGATCCAATCAGCAGGGCATTGTGCATCTGCTAATGTAAGTCGCTC
>CALFYH010000174.1 GCA_937952155.1 uncultured Saprospiraceae bacterium | reverse complement strand
CAGGCGAAGACACTCTTTCCCTACACGACGCTCTTCCGATCTATAATTTTTCATTTTTGTCAGACAAAACCTTGATTTTTGAATACAATTCATTTTTTACTTCAGGAAAAAGTCTGTTGTACATGTAATTGTTAACTGCATTGATCACTGTAGGCCAGTGATATTCTTGATTGCTGAATGTTTTTGGTATCGTAAGACCACCATAGTTAGAAGCTATAGATTGGTAATCCGGCATGCCAGACACTGTTGCTTCATAATTTGCCAATCCTACATAACCGAGGGCATTTGCTGTAGGACATGGTCTGTATCCTGAAGCTACTCTTTCTACTTCAAGCCATAGATCATTCCACTCATGCACGATCTTATAATCATAATCAGCTACATTTTTAAAGTCATTGGTCTCTGTGGTATCTATATCTTTTTTGCATGAAACAAAGAGGCTAGATATCAGAAAAAAGCCCAAAACTAATTTCAAAATACTTTTCATTGGAATTAAAATTTTATTAAATAAATCAAAAATGTTTACTAAAGGGTGAAAAACGGGTCAAAATTAATATAATTTACTTTCATGAAATAATAAAAACGCTAAAATTTACTATAAATTTTACTTATAGTTGGATTTGGTTAAATAATTTGTTTTAATTCTTATTACTACATATATTTTTTATACTATATATTTGGATTTGAGCGAGTTGAATAATGAAAATAATATTTTTACATTTTACTTTTTGAAGCCTTTAGTAAAGGTTTTGGGTAAAAAAATCTATTTTTGTGCTTTTGTAATTAAGATTTGTAAATGGATTTTTTGAAAGGGATAAAGTCGGGTTTTTTGCAGGCTGTTAGAGAATGTTATCAGCTTGAATTAAATGAAGGAGAAATTCAGATTAATGCAACAAGAAAAGAGTTTGTTGGGGATTACACTTTTGTGATCTTTCCTTTAGTAAAATTACTGAAAAAGAGCCCTTCGGAAATAGGTGATTCTTTAGGCAATTGGATGGAAGCGCATGTAGAAGATGTCGTCTCTCATCAAACCATCCAAGGCTTTCTCAATGTCTCACTTTCTGATCACTTTTGGAAACAGAGTTTGGATACGATCACATCAACATCTGATTTCGGATATGCCAAATCAAATGGCAAAAAAGTATTGGTAGAGTTTTCATCTCCCAATACCAATAAACCACTACATCTTGGTCATATTCGCAATATATTGCTTGGTTGGTCTTGTAGTAAAATCCTGAAAGCCAATGGATATGATGTGGTCAATACTCAGGTAATCAATGATCGTGGCATCGCCATTTGTAAAAGTATGTTGGCATGGCAAAAATTTGGGAATGGAGCAACTCCTGAATCGACCAAGATGAAAGGAGATCATTTTGTAGGTGAATATTATGTTCGTTTTGAGACTGAATTGATGAAAGAATACACTAGTTTTCAGCAATCATCTCAAGGCCAAGAGCTATTTGATACCCATAAAAAAGCAGATCAAGAAGAAGCTGCTTTCTGGAAAGAATATAAAAATAAATACTTTAACGATTTCAGTCAATTGGGTGCCGAAGCAAAGAAAATGTTGCTTGATTGGGAAAATAATGATCCAGAAATAAGACATCTTTGGCAGACTATGAACCAATGGGTATATGATGGATTTGGGGATACCTACCAAAAATTGGGCGTGAGTTTTGATAGCTTATATTACGAGTCGGAAACCTATCTTTTGGGCAAAAAAGCGGTAGAAGATGGATTGAAAAAAGGCATTTTCTACCAAGAAGGAGATGGAAGCGTTTGGGTAAATCTAGAAGATGCTGGCATGGATCGCAAGATCGTATTGCGCAGTGATGGTACATCTGTATATATCACACAAGACATCGGTACAGCACAAAAACGCTATGCTGATTTCGGTATTGACAAGATGATTTATACCGTAGCAGATGAGCAGGACTATCACTTTAAGGTATTGTTTGAAATTCTAAAGCGTTTTAAAGAGCCTTATGCTGACGGTTTATACCACTTATCTTACGGAATGGTCGATTTGCCTACAGGCAAAATGAAATCGCGT
>CALFYH010000173.1 GCA_937952155.1 uncultured Saprospiraceae bacterium | reverse complement strand
CCGTTACACCACCAGCCAAAATACTAGCTCTAATTTTCTTACAGTCTGCATCTGTCATCATATAAGTGTTGATTTTCATCTGTACACCTATACCTCCACCACCAATTGCAGTTGCAGGTGTACCAGTAGCAGTATTACAAATAACAGCGGCAATTGCCCCTATTTTTTCAACTCTCGCAGCTTTGTCTGCCAATCCACATACACCTCTATCTACAAATCCGATCTTTCCAGTAAGATCATTTGTAAAATCAGAACAACCATCATTTACAGGGTCAGATCCATCTACGCCATATCCCACTTCACCTGAAACAGCTGTAGAAATGATAGGTCCCCAGTTAAATCTTTGAACAGCATATTCGCCTGCAATACCAGCAGGTGCTGTAATTTTGAGGGTATTTATCTGCCCCATCATATCAATGGCAGCAAATCCCAACAACATTAATAAAAAATGTTTTGTAAAAAATCTTCGCATAACTTAAAAATTTAAATTTGGTTTATTTATTAATTAAATCTTATTTGCAAGTGGTAAAAGTAATACAATCTGATGAATTGAAATGTCTTACAGGACACATTTTTATAGTTTAATTTTATATTTTATTCGTAATAATATGAAAATGACACGTAACAAATCGCCAGCAAACAGAATAATGTTTTATGCAAGCGATTTATTATCAGTAAATCAAAATATAACGTTTGTATTCGTAGCAATATCAATATATTATTCCTAAATTATAGTTTGAGATAATTCTGTGTTTAATTCATTTAAATCTATAGAAACTACACCTGGTTTTTGACAAACTTGACCACCAGCTGTATTTGCTGCCAAAGCTAAGTAGTTCATCGGCATCTTTTTCAAATAACATAATGCTGCGATGCTGATGACGGAGTCTCCTGCTCCACACACATCCGTAATGGCCCGTGATATTGTCGGATAATGGTGCCCGATGATTCCGTCATGTATATAGATGCCATCGCCTCCCAAAGTGATAAAAGTGACCTTGTGTCCGAGTTTTTGCCGCAATATACGATCTGCTTCATCATAACTTATAATACCCAAAGCGCTTTGAACTTCCTTCTTATTGGGCTTAAATAAAGTGCAACCTTCGTATGCAAAAAAGTTTTTTTCCTTAGGATCCACAAAGGTTGCTATCCCAGCCTGTGAGGCATTTTCTATGATTTTTTTTATCAGGCTTTCGACAAGCATTCCTTTATTATAATCCTGAATGATGATGCCATGTGGAGGATTTTGTGATAAACATTTCTCAAAACGCTTGAAAACCATATCTGATACTTCTTCACTAATATCATTTGTGTCTTCTTTGTCGATACGCACTATTTGTTGTTTTCCAGAGATCACCCTTGTTTTGACCGTAGTCTGTCTCTTATTTACACGTACCAAATGGTGTTCGAGATTGGTAATCGTATCAAGTTTTGTGGCCAGATTTTCGCCTTCATCATCAGCACCAATAATGGAGAATAAAGTAACTTGTGCACCTAATGATTGGAGATTGAGTGCGACATTGGCTGCACCACCTAAACGATCTTCTGTATCTTGCAACTCAAGTACTGGAACAGGAGCTTCAGGTGATATCCTTCGGACACTACCGGAAATATACCTGTCAATCATGATATCGCCAATGACCATGATGTGTAGGTCACTGAAATCGGGAAGAAAAAAATTGACTTTGTTATTCATACCTTATTTTGTCGCTATAATACCGTCCAAATGTCGGATTATTTTATCTGTTGCGCCTCTATTTTTGTCAAAATAATTTTTTGTAGCATTGGCAATAGTATCGCTAAGCCCTGATTGATTCGCTATAGAAGAAACTATGCTTAGACATTCATCAGGCGTATGTACAACAAATGTTGCACCAACTTGAACTAAATCGACAGCTTCTTTAAATTTTTTATATTTCGGTCCAAAAATTACAGGAATCCCAAAGATTGAAGCTTCAAGGATATTGTGTATGCCTTTTCCAAATCCACCACCAATGTAAGCAATGTCAGCAATCGAATACAGCTTACTCAACATTCCTATATTATTAATTATCAGTACGTTGCATTCTGGATTAAAATCTGAATACAAACTAAAATCTGAATCAATTAATTTTGTAATTGCTGAAATATTTTTTTCATCAATATCATGTGGTGCTATGATATGCTTGTATTCTGGATATTTTTTTATCACGGCCAACACCATTGGGACATCTTCCAACCAAATACTTCCATACACAATACAAGACTTTCCAAGCACATAAGTCTGAATTTTTTCTGGCAATACCACGTTTTGTGCATTTTCTGTAACGCGATCCGTTCTAGTATCACCTGCAACAGTATAATTGTGAATACCATGCTGTTGAAGAAGTTGGCCTGAAACTTCATCCTGCACAAAAATACGTTCAAATCCGCGAAGCAAATTTTGAAATACTGACATGCCTGGTAGAAAAAAATAGTTACTTTCTCTAAATATCCCAGAAATAAGGTACGTTTTAGTCTTGTTTTTTTGCAATAGAGCAATGAGATTCCACCAAAACTCATACTTAACTATGATAAAAATTGATGGTTTGAAATAGGCTATCAGTTTTCTTGCATTAGACACAAGGTCAGAAGGTAAGTAAATGATTTCGTCAACCATTGGATAATCTTTCCTGATCTCATATCCAGAAGGAGAGAAAAAACTAAGAATCAACTTGCATTCTGGATATTTTTGTCTTATACTTTCGATCACAGGTCTGCCTTGTTCAAATTCTCCTAATGAAGCACAATGCACCCAAATACTTTCATCATAAGGTGATTTTTGACTAATCTTTTTTAATGTAGCTTGTCTTCCTGACCATAAAGTTCGCAATTTGGCAAAAAAGAAACTTGCGAAATAAATAAATAGATTTCCAAAATGGATCCCTAAAGTGTACAAAAACAAAATAATGCTATTCATTAATAGTAGATAGTCTCTTGGCTGCCTTTATAAAATGGCAGATTCCATATTAACCTTGCACCAATCATCATATCAAATCTAGATCCAATCGATGGCAAACCAGTATCATAATTTACAGGACGAATCTCAGAGGTAAATCCTTGTATGAAGTCAAGGGCAAACTCAAAATTGAGTCTTCTGTCTTTACTCAGATTCTTGTATGCGATTGTTTCTTTTATGGAAAAGCCTCTGGTTAACCGGTCATAACCTATTTGTCTTCCTGCTCTAATCTGGGCGAAAGAATTGCGCTCGTCAGTAAATTTAATTTGGTGTTGCAAGATGCCACCATGGACCACCAACTTTAAACCTGACCTACTACCTTTATGTAATGGTAAAAGCTTTCCAAATCCAAAACCTAAAAAAACACCACGTTGTTTAAAAAAAACATCGGCCAATTGTTCGTCATCACCAGGTAGCGTACCATTTGAAGTCCTGTAAGGTGCCAATACATCTTCTTTGACTTTATCGCCAAAAAAATACATAAATTCAGTACTAAATATCCAATTGTTCCTTAGTATATAATCTCCACCCAAAGAAAAATTCAAATTGGATCCATATCTTTCTTTTATATCTGCTAGTGGTATATTTAGCCCCATGCCACCACCAAACACAATGATAGAACCATCAACAGGTTTCTCAGATTCATCCTGAGCGTAAGAATAGCTACAAGCGACAATTAAGAAAAAGAAAATAAAAAAATATTTCTGCATAATTTGAATGTAAAGATACATACAGGAGTAAACGGTGCAAAAGTACAGTTTGTTGGTCAAAAGTAACTTTAAATACTCATTCCAAATTAAGCTTTTTGTAGAAAGTGTCGCCACTATCCGTATTTTTACCATAAAATTCCACAAATTTCACCTGAGGGAAAACTCCATAATCTTCAGAATAGACAAACATGGAATTTATTTCTATCATATGTCCATCCATTTTTGAAAACACCTTAAATCGACCATTGCTGTCCTTGCCCAAATAAAACTTCATTTTATCATAAGAGACAAACCTAAATTCGAGCAAATCACCACTAATTATATTAAATGTATATCCATAGGCCATTTTTTTCTGAATGTAGTTAAGCTCTTTTTTTTCTGTCATACCAAATTGGTCAAATTGAAGCCAATGCATCAAAATAGGCTGAGAAATGTTCAATAAATCAGCATACTGCAAATTTACTTCATATACTACAGTACTCAGATTTTGATTGCGTTGTATATAAAAAAGTAGGTTATCGTAGTCATCGACAATAGGATAATGCGCTGGTCTTCCTTGTAATCCATCTATAATAGGAAATACAGAAGTATCATCTGAAATATTCATATTTCTAGGAGTTTGTAGCGTAAATATATCTATTAAGTCTGAAATTTTCCCAAATCTGGATATAAAATTTCCCAAAAATTAATTTTATCCGATACAAAATTCAAAGTTGAAGAGCTCAATTTAGTCATTGACATTCATTATTTATTAGTGATTTTATAAAGAGAAGAAATAAAAAGTTTTACCTTTGCGTCCCGTAGCATAGAAAACAAAGTTTCTTACTTCAAAAAATCATGGCAAAACACATATTTGTTACGGGTGGAGTTACATCTTCATTAGGAAAAGGCATAATAGCTGCTTCTCTGGCCAAACTTCTACAGGCTCGTGGGCTAAAAGTTACAATTCAAAAGTTAGATCCATATATCAATGTTGATCCAGGTACGCTCAATCCTTACGAACATGGCGAATGTTATGTCACCGAAGATGGGGCTGAAACTGACCTTGACTTGGGACATTACGAAAGATTTCTCAACATACCCACATCTCAGGCAAACAACGTCACTACTGGACGTATCTACCAAACCGTAATAGAGAAAGAAAGAGCTGGTGCATTTCTTGGAAAAACTGTGCAAGTCATCCCACACATCACGGATGAAATTAAAAATCGGATCACTTTACAAGAAAAATCCAATAAATTCGACATCGTAATCACTGAAATTGGTGGTACAGTGGGTGATATAGAATCGCTGCCATATTTGGAAGCATTGAGACAATTGCGTCGTGAAATAGGCAAAGAAAACTGTATTGTGGTGCATCTTACATTGATACCATACCTTAAAGCGGCACAAGAGCTTAAAACCAAACCGACACAACACTCTGTTAAAGAATTGTTGCAAGCTGGTATCCAACCTGATATTCTAGTATGCCGCACAGAACATCATTTACCTAAGGAATTGAAAGAAAAGTTGGCTCTATTTTGTAATGTGGATGAAAACTCTGTGATCGAGGCCATTGATGCAGAGACCATATACGATGTGCCTTTGCTCATGCTGAAAGAAAAATTGGACAAAACTGTGTTAAAAAAATTAAATATTAAAAACACTTCAGAGCCTGATTTGAATAATTGGAAGGAATTTTTAGGGAAGCTTAAAAATCCCACCCGTGAAATTAATATAGGCCTTGTGGGAAAATACAATGAGCTTCAAGATGCATATAAGTCTATATATGAAGCATTTATACATGCAGGCGCTGTCAACGAATGTAAGGTAAGAGTTATTCCCATTCATTCAGAAAGACTTGAATCTGGAGATGTAGTTGCTAAACTGAAAGAAATGGACGGAATATTGGTGGCTCCTGGATTTGGTGAACGCGGCATTGCTGGCAAACTGGAAGCGATCAGGTATGTTAGAGAAAATAATATTCCATTTTTTGGTATCTGCCTTGGTATGCAATGCGCTGTTGTAGAATTTTCAAAAAATGTATTGAATATAAAGGATGCCGATTCGACGGAAGTCGATCCCAATACCCCGAATCCTGTTATCGACCTGATGGATGACCAAAAAAAGGTGACTATCAAAGGTGGCACAATGAGACTTGGTGCTTACGATTGCAAACTTTCTAAAAATTCTATCAGTTATAAGGCTTATGGCAAATCTGATATCAGCGAAAGACATAGACATCGTTATGAATTCAACAATGTGTATTTGGATAGAATGGAAGCAGCAGGATTGATGGCGACTGGTAAAAACCCAGAAACTGGACTCGTCGAAGTCGTCGAGCTCAAGGATCATCCTTACTTCGTAGGAGTGCAATATCATCCTGAACTAAAAAGTACCGTCGAAAATCCACATCCGCTATTCGTAAGTTTTATAAAAGCCGCTTTACAAAATAAATAAAATGCGCAAACTTAAGCTGGAAGAGCTAAACAGACTGTCTGTCTCAGAATTTCAGTCCAAACAAAAAATACCTGTAGTTGCTGTCTTGGATAACATAAGGTCTGCCGTAAATGTAGGATCTGTATTTCGTACAGCAGATGCTTTTGCTATAGAAAAGATTATCCTTTGCGGAATAAGTGCAACGCCACCGAATAGAGAAATCACAAAAACGGCTATTGGCGCTACAGAATCTGTTCTTTGGGAACACATTGCGTCTATCAAAGTTGCTGTAGCAAAACTCAAGGCTGAAGGTTACAAAATTTTAGGAATAGAGCAAACGGATCAGTCGATAACATTGGATAAATATGATTATTCATTCGAAAAAATAGCTGTAATCTTTGGAAATGAAGTAGATGGCATTAGTGACGAAATCTTAGAAGACCTAGATTTTTCCATCGAAATACCGCAAAATGGCACCAAGCACTCGCTCAATGTGTCGGTATGTGCAGGAATCATTTTGTGGGAATTGTCCAACCGAATGCAACAAGACTAAAAACTCAAGTTAGTTTCCTATCTTTGTCGGTCATATATTCTTACAACTTTGCCAGTAAAATTTGTACGCGTTATTTTTCCATTAGCATTGCCTGAACTTTATACCTATTCAGTTCCAGATTTATTGTGTGAAGATATAAAAATTGGTATTCGCGTAGAAGTTCCGTTGAAAAACAAATTATATTCGGCAATCGTGGCAGAGTTGCACGAGGACATAAAACTTACTTACAAGACAAAACCCATCATTTCTATCCTTGATAATATTCCACTGCTTACAGAAAGACAATTGAATTTTTGGCAATGGATGGCTAGCTATTATTGCTGTACAGTAGGCGAAGTGATGAATGTAGCTATGCCAGCAGGTCTTAAGCTTGAAAGCGAAACAAGAGTGGTTTTCAATGGTGAGATACATGATATTACCGACCAGTTATCAGATGATGAATACTTAGTTGCAGAAGCTGTTTCCATACAAAATGAACTAACCATTATTCAGATTCAGGATATTCTAAATAAAAAAACCATATTTCCAATATTACGCAGCCTGTTAGATAAAAAAGTTATTTCGATAAAAGAGGAGCTTATTGAGAAATTCAAACCTAAAAAAGTCTCTTACATTACTCTTCAAGAGCCATATATTTCTGAACCTGATAGATTGACTGAAGCATTTGATTTGGTAGCCAAAAGCGAAAAACAAACCAAAGCACTGCTTGCCTTCGTTCAGATTAGCCGAAATAAAATATTTACTATTCCAGTTGCGGATATTTACCAGCTTACAGATGCAGATAGTGGCGTGATTCAAGCCTTGGTAAAGAAGAATATTTTTACCATTGAAAAGAAAGTACATAGTCGAATTGGCCTTAACTCTACACATGAACCTGTAGAAGAAGCGCTTCAACAACTTAGTGACCAGCAAGTAGTTGCATTAAATGAAATTTCAGCATGTTTTTCTAAAAACCAACCTGTGCTCCTACATGGCATCACTGGCAGTGGAAAAACAAGGGTTTATTCTGAACTTATCCAACAACAAATTAGCGCTAATAAGCAAACATTATATTTATTGCCAGAGATTGCCTTGACTACACACATGGTCGAAAGATTGAAGACGATGTTCGGAAATGATGTCTTGGTTTATCATAGCAGGATGAACAATCAAGAAAGAGTGGAGATTTGGAACGCTGTCTTGCTTGGTGCAAAACTCGTAATATCAGCCCGATCTGGTCTGTTTTTGCCGTTCGGCTCGCTGGGTTTGATCATAGTAGATGAAGAGCACGATCCTTCATACAAACAAAATGAACCAAATCCAAGGTATAATGCTAGAGATACCGCTATTTATATGAGTCATCAATGTGGTGCAAATATCATCTTGGGTAGTGCCACACCTAGCCTAGAGACATTTGCTAATGCTACGGCTGGTAAATATGGACTGATTACCATGACAGAAAGACATGGCGCATCCGTTTTGCCTTCGATCAGAATCGTGGACTTGAGACCTGAACATAAAGACAAAAGGTTCAAAGGTGTTTTCAGCATGGAACTCATTACTGCCATCGAAGATGCTTTGATAAATAAAGAACAGGTCATACTTTTTCAAAATAGAAGAGGTTATGCTCCGACACTTTCATGTCAGATGTGCGGATGGCATGCCGAATGTGTCAACTGTGATGTCCACATGACGACACACAAATCTTTTCAAGAGGTCAGATGCCATTATTGCGGATCAAGGGTAAAAATACCACAGAGTTGTCCAGCTTGTGGTAATCCGGATTTGTCAGAACAAGGTTTTGGTACTGAAAAAATAGAGGAAGAAATCAAACTACTTTTTCCTACGGCTTTGATTGGCAGATTGGATATGGATACAGCGAGAACCAAGTTGGCTTATGAAAATATTATCCATGATTTTGAAGACAGGAAAATAGATATTTTAGTAGGTACACAAATGATTTCCAAAGGCCTTGATTTTGACAATATAGCCTTGGTTGGTGTTTTGAACGCTGACAGCATCCTTCGTTATCCTGACTTACGCACCAATGAAAGGGCATTCCAATTGTTGACACAAGTATCAGGAAGAGCGGGACGAAGAGAGAAAAAAGGACTTGTCATCATCCAAACTTATCAGCCCGATCATCCAGTCATCATAGAGACAATGCACCATTTATATGATAAGTTTTTTATGCGAGAGTCGGCCGAAAGGAAGATGTTTAGATATCCGCCATATTTCAGAATGATACAAATAGAGTTGCTACACAAAAATGCGGGTATTGTAGCACACGCTTCATCTGTAATGGGCCAACTTTTAAGCGAGAAAATCGGAAATAGGATGATAGGCCCTGCAATACCATCTATTGCAAGAATACGAAATCAGTATATCAATACCATCACCATCAAACTAGAAAAAGACCCACACATTGTGCACAGAATCAAACAACTTATTCTAGATTCTCGTGAAAAAATACGCCAAATTCCCGCTTGTAAATCGGTAAAAGTAGTGATTGATGTAGATCCTTATTGATTTCTATTCTTTATGTATTGTCCTACACGAAGTACAGTGTTTTCTCTGATATTGAAATAATAAAAGTTAATGTCTGCTGGATGATAGTTTTTTGTTCTTAGAAAAATACTTCCTTTGAATTTAGGTTTATTTGCCCACAAGATGCTTTTATGGACTTGAGCATCAATGTGATGGCTATAGATTTTATTGAAATCAAAGAGTAAAGTGCCTTTATTAGCAGATTTTGGTGCATAATTGTCATCCGTTTTCCAGTTTATGGGATTGGTAACAAGAATTTTTTCTGGATGACGATCAAATTTAAATTCATGTCCTTCTTTGAAGGTACGCCAAGAAACAAAACAAGAAGTATCTAAACTGTCACTGCATGGGAATACACCTGTAAATTGGTCTTTTCTAACTGGCATTCCAATAAGATATGCTGCAACAAGTTTATTCTTCAAAGGCGTGGCATTTATAAATTCATTAATCAAACGAATAGCATGTGTCGTCCCTTGACTATGTGATGCCAAGATAAATGGTCTGCCATGGTTTTCGTTTTTTAGATAATATTCAAATGATGATTTAATATCTCGATAAGCCAAATCAAATGCTGCTCTGGCTGACGAAGTATCTTTCGTAAAATATGCATTCAAATGTGCTTGCCGATATCTAGGTGCAAATACACGTCCTGCATGGTTGAATGCACTGGCCTGAAACTTGATAGTACCGCTATTTGTTTTTTCATTTAACGCATTATCATCCATAGGGCCATTCCACTGATTTTGACCTTTTTTATCACCTGTGTAAGTTGTAGGATGTAGAAAAAACACATCAGCTACCATATTGTCTTGAGAAATAGTATCACCTTCTGGAGTCAAATCAGCTGGATCAAATTTGGAAGGATGCGCAGCCCAATTTTCAATATTTGAATAATCAGGAAATGAAGTGTTTTTTGTTTGAAATACAGTAGTTGGCTTATATATAGCACAAGCTGACAAAAAGATCGTACAGCATATAAACCAACTATAATATATCTTCAACTTCATCAAATCATTTCTTCGGGTCTCACCCAACTATCAAATTCATCAGCTGTCAAATAACCAAGATCCAAGGCTGCTTGCTTAAGAGTACTGCCTGATTTATGTGCTTTTTTGGCTATTTCTGCAGCCTTGTCGTAACCAATTTTTGTATTTAATGCTGTAACCAACATAAGTGAGTTATCCAAATTGTATTTTATACGCGGTTCATTTGCTTCGATACCTACAGCACAATGTTCATTAAAACTAACACATGCATCACCGATAAGATTGGCAGATGTCAAAAAGTTATAAATCATCATCGGCTTGAAAACATTGAGCTCGAAGTGACCGCTCATACCACCGATATTGATTGCTACATCATTGCCGAGTACCTGTGCCATAGCCATCGTCAATGCTTCAGATTGGGTAGGATTGACCTTACCTGGCATGATAGATGATCCTGGTTCGTTTTCTGGAATCGTAATCTCACCGATGCCACAACGCGGACCAGATGCTAGCATACGGATGTCATTTCCTATTTTCATCAATGATACGGCTACTGTTTTGAGTGCGCCATGTGCCTCAACAATCGCATCATGAGCTGCTAGACCTTCAAATTTATTGGTACCCGTGATGAAAGGCAAACCTGAAACTTCAGAGATCTTCTTTGCTACCAAAACATCATAGCCTTTGGGTGTATTGAGTCCCGTACCGACAGCTGTCCCACCTAATGCAAGCTCTGATAAATGTGCATAACTATTCTTGATAGCCTTGATTCCGTGATTGATCTGTGCAACATAACCAGATAATTCTTGCCCTAAAGTGAGTGGTGTCGCATCCATGAAGTGCGTTCGGCCTATTTTCACAACATTCATGAATTTTTCTGATTTTTCCTTGAGTGTATCTCTCAATACCTCGAGACCAGGTACAGTCACTTCGACCAAAACTTTATACGCAGCTATGTGCATTGCTGTAGGAAAAGTATCGTTGGAAGATTGAGATTTGTTTACATCATCATTAGGATGCAATACTTTTTTGGCATCATCGAGCGTTCCACCATTGATGACGTGCGCTCTATTTGCGATTACTTCATTGAGATTCATATTTGATTGGGTACCACTACCAGTCTGCCATACAACAAGTGGAAATTGGTCATCCAGTTTTCCATCCATGATCTCACGACATACTTTTTCTATCAATACCTTCTTCTCTTCAGGTAATACACCTAGGTCATTATTAGCTTGAGCTGCTGCCATTTTCAAAATAGCAAAAGCATTGATGATTTCCTTAGGCATGCGATGTCCTCCGATTTTGAAGTTTTCGGAAGAACGTTGCGTTTGTGCGCCCCAATATTTATCAGCAGGTACATCAATGTATCCCATACTGTCCTTCTCTTTTCTATACTGACTCATTGTTGTAAAATTTTAATATGGCGCAAAATTACAATTTTATTCGCCAAAAGGCCACGGAAAACTAAAAATATAGCTAAGGAAAATGACATTTATTGTGCTGAAAATGAATCAACTTTTAGTTACTTTTTTAAAGACAATTTTGAGTACAAAAGTAAATTCTATCTTATAAAAATTGATTTGGTCTCCTAAAAAGACATTTTAGTAGAAAACATTGAGACCATTTGCAACTGATATGCACAACTTTACGTCATCAAAGTACAAGTCAAAAACAACCTCATGTCAATCGACATGCCAAAATAAATACTAAAATTGTTTTGTTGGATAATAGGCCATCTTAAAGTAGATGGTCTATTACCTTTTTTAAAGGTGAAGAGTTAAAAATGCATATCCAGCATTACACAATAGTGATAATTTTTTCTTGTAAGAATGATGCCAGTCTTTTTGGCAGTTGTGCATCGATTATAAACTTCATTTTTAAGCAACTAATGGACTTATGCTTTTAATTTCTGCCATTTTAGCTGCAAAAGCCAAACAAGCTTTAAGGTCATCTTCTTCTAAATCTTCAAAATCAGCTAATATTTCTCCAAACGTCATTCCCGATGCTAGATATTCAAGTAGGCTTTGAACAGTATATCTCAATCCTCGAATAGTGGGTTTGCCGTGGCAAAGAGAAGGAATGATTGTAATTCTGTTTAATAATTATGGATCATTCATCTTAAATTGTATATATGAAAACAAATATAAAACAAAATTTTCACAACTTTCGTTTTTACAAACGCTATTCTTATTATTTACATTCCGAACTCATCTCAAACAAAATCACTACCCTGTCCAGGTTTTATGTATTTATCTTTGATTTTTTTTAGATCTTTGACATCATCTACATAGTTTTCGGTGTAGCCACAGTCTGTACAAATATATCTTGTGAGATAAACTGTGCTCAAACCAAAAGAAACAGTGTTGTATAAATTTCCTTTGAAAGCGCCACCTTCTAATTTGGCTATCTCGCTATTATTACATTTAGGACAGCAATATGTGTTTTTCATAATGAAATTATCTACCTACATGAACTAATAAAACTGAAATGTCTGATGGAGATACACCGCTAATCCTACTAGCTTGACCTATTGTACGTGGCTTGATTTGGTGCAACTTCTCACGAGCTTCAAAAGATAAGGATTTTAGACCTAGATAGTCAAAATGGTCTGCAAGCCTTACAGATTCCAATCTATCCATCTTCTCTACCATCTCTTGCTCTTTTCGAATATAACCTTCGTACTTCATTCCAATCTCTGCCAACATGGTTGTCTCATCATCAAAATTGCTGAGGAAACTTTCTACTTCTGGCAAGACCTTGCGCATATCGTCAATACCTAGATTCGGTCTTGTTACGATTGATTTAGCTTTGATTTTTTGCTTTAGCAATGATGAATCTATAGAAGCCAATAATGGATTTATCAATTCAGGCTCTACGCTTGTTTCATCAAAAAAGGTCTCAATCTTACTTACATTAGACATTTTGGCATTTACTCTATCCATTCTTTCTTCCATGCCAAACATACCCAGTTTATATGCCAAAGGTGTAAGTCTTATATCAGCATTGTCTTGTCTTAGCAAGATGCGGTATTCAGCTCTTGATGTAAACATGCGATAAGGCTCATTGGTACCCTTATTAACTAGATCGTCTATCAATACACCAATATATGCTTCTGAACGCTTTAGAATGAAAGGTTCCTTATCCACTACAGCTTGATGTGCATTTATTCCAGCCATTAATCCTTGGCAGGCTGCTTCTTCATAACCTGTTGTACCATTAATCTGCCCAGCAAAAAACAAATTTTTGACCAGTTTCGTCTCGAGATTCATCTGAAGCTGAGTCGGTGGAAAAAAGTCGTATTCTATTGCATATCCAGGTCTAAACATTTTCATATTTTCGAAACCAGGTACTTGTCGCAATGCTTTGTATTGCACATCTTCTGGCAATGATGATGAAAATCCATTTACATAGATCTCGCAAGTATTCCATCCTTCAGGTTCGACAAAAAGTTGATGTCTGTCCTTATCGGCAAATCTGTTTATTTTGTCTTCAATCGAAGGGCAATATCTTGGGCCTAAACCCTGAATTCTACCATTAAACATAGGTGACCTGTCAAATCCTTCCTTTAAGGCTTCATGAACAGCTTCGCTGGTATAAGTGACATGACAAGGCATTTGTTTAGGTATAGTCGGTGTATCTGTGTATGAAAATTTTCCTATCTTCTCATCACCTAGTTGTATTTCCATTTTGGAATAATCCAATGATCGTCCATCTATCCTTGGTGGCGTACCTGTTTTCATTCTTCCTGATTCGAATCCAAGAGAAATCAATTGTTCTGTAATACCTGTAGCTGATTTTTCGCCAGCACGACCACCACCAAATTGTTTTTCGCCAATGTGAATAAGTCCATTCAAGAAAGTACCATTGGTCAAGACGACAGCATCTCCTTCAATTTCTAGACCTAGGCTTGTTACGATGCCTTTACAAACTCCATTTTTTACAATAAGGCCTGGCACTGTTTCCTGCCAAAAATCGATATTAGGGTGCGACTCCAGCATTTCGCGCCATTTTGCAGCAAACATCATGCGGTCATTTTGTGCTCTAGGAGACCACATAGCAGGGCCTTTGGACATATTGAGCATTCTAAACTGGACCATCGAAAAATCAGTAACGATTCCCGAATAACCACCTAAGGCATCCACTTCACGGACGATCTGACCTTTGGCAACGCCACCCATCGCTGGATTGCATGACATTTGGGCAATGGTATTCATATTCATGGTAACTAATAGTACCTTTGAACCCATATTGGCAGCAGCCACAGCAGCTTCACATCCTGCATGACCAGCACCTACAACGATGACATTATATTTTGGAAACATGGCGCAAAGATACATATCATCTTTGAAATATTTTAGATTCATAATTTGCTTCCAAAATCTAACATTAATTAATAATAAGTGTTTTTAGTACAATAAGCCAATAAATATTATGATTATTAAGCAAATTGGAAGACATTTGCCCCTTGTTTTTCTAAAAAATTGTACAAAATGCAAAAGAAAGGTCTGGAAGTACTGAGAGATAGCAAATTGAGCAAATCAACCGCTTTTACTTTTGAAGAAAAAGAAAATTTTGGCCTGCGTGGCTTATTGCCATATGCCATCTCCACACAGGAAATTCAAAAACAACGGGTTATTGAAAATATACGAAGGAAGGAATCAAATATTGAGAAATATATCTTCTTGTCTGCACTTCATGGTCGCAATGAAAGATTGTTTTATAGAACAGTAATCGATTATTTACCTGAATTGCTGCCAATAATTTATACGCCTACTGTAGGTGAAGTTTGCCAGCAGTTTTCACATATATACAGGATAGACAAAGGCTTTTATATAACGCCGGAGGACAAAGGAGATATCGCAGAGATTATGGAAAATTGGCCCGAATATGATGTGAGAGTAATTGTAGTTACTGATGGTTCACGTATCTTAGGTTTGGGTGATTTGGGTTGCAATGGAATGGGAATTCCAATAGGAAAGCTTTCATTATATACTGCAGGAGCGGGAATAGCGCCTTCATATTGTATGCCTATCATGTTGGATATGGGCACAGACAATGAAGAGTTACTGGATGATTTATTGTATTTGGGATATCCACACAAAAGACTGAAAGGCGACGAATATGATGAAATCGTTGATGAGTTTGTCAATGCTGTGCAACAGAAATTTCCAAAGGCAATGATCCAATTTGAAGATTTCATTACACCAAATGCATACAAGTTATTAGAAAAATATCAAGAGCAAATCCTTTGTTTTAATGATGATATCCAAGGAACAGCTGCTGTTGCACTAGCTGGTGTCTATACTTCACTGCGTATTACTGGTCTTGATTTTATAAATCAAAAGATCATGTTTCTTGGTGCAGGATCAGCTGCCACAGGGATTGCAGATCTAATGGTAAAGGCTTTTGTCGCTGAAGGACTTACTTTAGAAGAAGCCGCAGCCAAACTATGGTTTGTGGATATAAACGGTCTTTTAGTAAAGGATAGTCCTGGCTTATTACCACATAATATGCCATATGCACATGACCACAAACCAATGGCATTTGCAGAAGCTATTAAAGAAATAAAACCTACGATCCTGATTGGTGCTTCTGGAGCAAGAGGTACTTTTACAAAGGAAATCATTGAATTAATGACAGAAATCAATGATAGGCCTGTCATTTTTGCCTTGTCAAATCCGACATCCAAAGCTGAATGTACCGCCGAAGAAGCTTACACTTATAGCAATGGAAAAGTTGTTTTCGCTAGTGGAAGTCCTTTTCAGCCTGTGACACTTGGTGATCGCGTCTTCGTGCCTGGCCAAGGAAATAATGTTTATATCTTTCCTGGAATAGGTCTTGCAGCAATTGCAGCAGAAGCTAGTTATCTTCCAGATAGTGTATTTTTGATAGCTGCTGCCGAACTCGCAAGACAAATACATACTTCTGATCTCGATCATGGTACATTATATCCAAAAATGACCACATTGCGCACAATTTCGTTTGAGATTGCAGTATCTGTGGTAAATCATTTATATGACCTTGGATTGGCGAAAGCCGAAAAACCAAAAAATATCAGGATGCATATCAAAAATATGATGTATGATCCTTCGTACTGATGATTTTTGCTATTTTTAGGGAAATTTTCGCCATTTTATGACAGAAGAATATGATTTTGTAATCATTGGTAGCGGATTTGGTGGCTCTGTTTCCGCACTTAGACTTTCTGAAAAAGGATACAACGTATTGGTTATAGAGAAAGGCAAATGGTTTCGCAAACCAGATGATTTTCCAAAAACTACTTGGAATTTACCTAAGTTTTTTTGGTTACCAGCACTTGGATTGAAAGGAATTTTCAAAATGACATTCTTTAGACATGTTGTAGCACTCAGTGGCGTCGGTGTAGGCGGCGGATCTTTGGTTTATGCCAATACACTTCCAATACCGAAATCACCATTTTTCAATACAGGACATTGGAAAGGACTCGATAACTGGGAACAAGTATTGCAACCATATTATACCTTAGCAAAAAAGATGTTAGGAGCAGAAAGGCATCCATATATGAGCCGGAGTGATAAGGTCATGCAACAATTATCTACTGAAACACCAGGATCAGCTTTTGAAAAAACGGAAGTTGCTGTGTATTTTGGTAAAACAGGCATTACAGTACCCGATCCATACTTTGATGGCAATGGACCAAATCGGACAGGATGTAATCTATGCGGTGGCTGTATGACTGGATGCCGTTATAATGCAAAAAATACACTGGATAAAAATTACCTATACCTGGCGCAGACAAATGGCGCTGAAATCATAGCTGAAAAAACGGTGATAAACGTAATTCCCATTGGTGACCATGGTGAAAATGGATACGAAATCACTTACAAAAATACCTTTGGCTGGAACAGCAAGGAAATAAATGTAAAAGCAAAAGGTATTATTTTCGCTGGTGGTGTAACAGGTACTATTCCATTGCTTCTAAAATTAAAAAACGGATCATTACCTAAACTTTCTTCATGTATTGGTCAAGGTATTCGTACCAATTCAGAGAGTCTGATAGGTGTTACTACCTTTAATAAAAATGCGGTATTTTCTGAAGGAATTGCCATAGGATCTATAGTACACATAGACGAAAACAGACACATTGAGCCCGTAAAATACGCATCAGGCTCTGGCTTCTTCAGGCTCTTGATGGCACCAATGGTCAGCGGAAGTAGTTTTGGTGTGCGGCTTTTCCGCATGGTAAAAGATTTTGTATTGCATCCGCTAGATAATATTAAATTATATTTTGTGGATGACTGGAGCAAACGCACCCACATCTTGCTTTATATGGAAAGTATAGACTCGACACTAAAATTTGTTCGATCGCGGTTTGGTGTTGTTAGGTCGAAATTAGAAACAGGTCAATCGCCAACTGCTTTTAATCCAAAAGCCCAAGAACTTGCAAAAAAAACTGAAAAAATCATCAACGGAAAGGCTATGGTGATGAATACTGAGTCTCTTTTCGGCATACCTACTACGGCGCATATTTTAGGTGGAGCATGTATGGGTGCAGACGAAACTACAGGCGTGATAGACAAAAACAATAAAGTTTTTAACTATACCAATATGTATATTTGTGATGGCTCTATGATCTCTGCCAATCCTGGTGTGAATCCTAGTCTAAGTATTACTGCCATTACCGAGTATGCTATGGCAAAAATTCCGAAAAAATAAAAATTACTCTGCGTTATTTAGATTTCTCCCTTAAGTTCTTTTGATGATATTTATTATTAAAAAATTGCGCAGTTATAGATATAAACCTCGAGCTATCTAGATCGATTGCCCGAGGTGTTTAGATTATTACTTTTGTTTTCCTTTTTTATACCATTGGTCTATCTTCATAAGATCCGGATTTTTACTTTTTAATTCATTGTCGATCAACATCTTGTATCCTTTTATAATATGTCCGCTTTCAATTTTTGCAGTTTCTTTATATGTTTTAGGATCCATTATATAAGATGTGTCCGAATAGGAAATGATCTCAGGATGGCTGTTAATAATCGATGCTTCATCGAGTTGTGGATTAATATAACTACTTTTCACCAAAGTCATAGTTTCCTTTAATGTTACAGGATCTATGGTGAAGATTGTATCCATTTTCTCGCCTTTTGCAGGAATTGTATCAGTAAATTCTGTAGAGTTTGTTTTACCTTCGATAGGAATATAATACGTCCTGAAGCTAAAAAATGTAAAAACTGAAAGCAAAGCTGGTATCATTAGTAAATGACGATGGCGACTAATTTGGTTGTTTTTTTGATGTGTCATCATGATGATTCTTTTTTTAGTAAATGAAGAAAATTGATTAATAAATTTATAATTCACATTTGAATGTGCGTGTTTTATAAGCAAGGTGCCATAGCGTTCATAAGAATACTGATTGGACATTATTGCATCGCATTCAAACTCATGGTTGAGTTTAATACTATTTGATAGGGAATATGCCAAAGGATGAAACCAAAAAAAACATTTGAACAATTCAGCTATAAGGACATCAATCGTGTGTCGCTGCCGAACATGGATGAGTTCATGATCTAATAACATACTTTCTGTGGTATCATCTGGTACAAATACAAAATGATGGAAGCTGGAAAGTGGTAATGATGTACTTCTTATTTGAAAATGGTCACCATAATCAAACTTTTCAGCCGTATGAATAACAGAAATAATTTTAAACAATTGTGTAAGCAGGCGAAAAATCATCCAAACAAATCCACCTAGATATAAGATAAACAAAATATTATTTTGTATTATTTTCAACAAATCAGGAGTTGCAGTTATTGTCTCTATTCGACTATCTGATACAGCAGAAATCCTAACCCATACAGGAAACACATCAAAACTGATTACAGGTAAAAAAACTGTCAAAACTATAGTACCCAACAAGTAAAATCGATTTGCTGTGAATGATGCATCTTTGGAAAAATAGGCGAAGTAAGCACCGTATAAGATACACAAGATAAAAGATGCCTTGAGCATGTAAGGTTGGTCAGCTATTAAGTTTAAGATGGATTGTAAAGTATTCATAATTTAATTTTTTAGTGATTTGACTAATTCTTCCAACTCATTGATGTCTATCTTTTCCTCTTCCATAAAGTAAGAAAGCAATGATGACCGATCTCCACCCAGCTGTGTTTTAAAAAATTTACTGAAAATGGATTTGTTAAATTGCTTTTTGCCGATGATCGGAAAATACTGGTGTGATTTTCCAAAAACCTTGTAACCAAGCCAGCCATCTTTTTCCAATTTTCTTATCGTAGATAAAATAGTATTATATGGTGGTTTTGGTTCTTCCAAATAGGTTATTATTTCTTTAGGAAATGCTTTTCCAAGCTTCCAGAAAAGTTCCATTATTTGTTCTTCAAGGGTATTCAGCGTCATGACATTTTTTTATTTTGAATGAAATTAAAATACAATTACTATAACGAAAAATTAGTTATTATATTGTGTGGTTCGTTGTTTTTTTTTAAAAATAAACTTAAAAATGCAATATACCTGCAAATTTTGGAATATAAAATCACCTAAATTATACTCAGTATTTGTGTTTCAAAAAAAATTTTAACACTTTATTAAACCATTATTGAAACTGCAAGTCTAAGCCAAAAGCAATTTTATATGAAGCAGTATTTTGTCTTTAACAGGTTTAATCTCAAGCTGGCATTTTTCTTTGTCATCAATTTTTTATATGTCTTTGCATCAGCACAAATACCTTATGTAACACTGAGCAGGCCAGAGAATAAGTCAATTACAATCAGCATATTATCAGCTAAGTCTGGCAACTATATTATCAAATATGGCACTGATCACAATAGTTATAATAAGCAAACACCCGTGTTGATGGGTGCGCCCGATCAGCCTCTTAGATATGAATTGACAAATCTTGAACCTGATACGCGATATTATTACGTAGTACAGTACACCTACGAAGCTAGTGCAAGCAATATATCACCAGAATATACCTTTCATACACAAAGAGCTAATAATAAATCATTTACATTTACAGTAGAAGCTGACGAACATTTATATGACAAAAAAGGTGTCTTGAGTATATACAATATCACACTTGCAAACCAGCTAGCTGATAAACCAGATTTCATGTTTTCGCTGGGTGATACATTTGGCGATGATCATACACCTGAAGAGACTACTAATCAGGATATGAAGCAATTACATCTTGATTACATGCCATATTTATCAAAGGTTACGCATTCCATTCCATTTTTTTTCTGCCTAGGAAATCATGAGGGTGAAAATGGGTATTATTTAAGTCAGCATGATGGTTCTAACATTGGAGTATATGGGACTAACTGGAGAAAATATTATTACCCTAATCCCATTCCAAATGAATTTTATACAGGCAATAGCCACGAAGAAGGATATGGCATGGGACTGCCAGAAAATTATTATGCTTTCACTTGGGGAAATGTACAATTCGTAGTCTTAGATGTATATAGGCATTGTGATGTCAATGAAAAACCAAAAAATTGGGATTGGACGCTAGGCAAAGAACAGTATGATTGGTTTAAAAATACATTGGAATCCAGCAATTCAATATTTAAAATAGTCATGGCTCACCACACCAGAGGCCAAGGTCGAGGTGGTATCAATACTGCAAAAGGATTTGAATGGGGCGGATATTCTGGCGAAAATGCCACCAACTACCAATTTGATGAAAATAGACCTGGATGGGGACTTCCTATCCATCAATTAATGGTCAATAATGGCGTAAATCTATTTTTACAAGGACATGATCATGTATATGCAAAAGAAGAGCTAGATGGAATCATCTACCAAACCACACCTATGCCGAGTGATTCAACCTACAATCTAGGTTATATAGCGAATGGTGCGGCATTTGATGGAGTAGTGCTCAATGGTACTGGCCACCTACGATTTGCAGTAAATGAGGATTGTATTACAGTAGATTTTGTCAAAGCATTTTTACCACAAGACACCACAGCAGGTCTAGGCAAAAATGGGGAAATAGGTCATAGCTATACCATAGGCGCATGCACATCTGCCACAAATAATGAGTCTAGTAGTCCAATCAATATATTCCCAAATCCAGCGGATAATACCATACACATAAGAAGATCAGACTTGAATGCTGTACCAAAATCCATTGAAATTTTTGATATGAATGCTCAAAGATTATACTCAGGATTATATCTAGAAAATGCGACTTCTTACAGCATTGATGTAGCAAATTTCCCAGCAGGAATGTATATTGTTAAAATCAAAACAAAGGATACATTCTCCTATCATAAATTGATTATTCAATAATTTACAACTTAAAAAAAATCCATGCGTATCTTACTTATCATAGCATATTTTATCTCTCAAGGAGTAGTAATTGGTCAATCTGTAATTCATTCTGAAATCCTGAGTCGTCCCACAGACAAGTCTATTTCTGTGCGGCTTTTCTTTGATAATAAAGTGGAGATAATGGCGCAATACGGCACCACATTTCAAGATCTGAATCAAAGTACAACTCCGAAAACTGTAGAAGCAAACCAGCCAGCTGATGTATTCATTGACAATCTGATGCCCAATACAAAGTATTATTATAGAATAGCTTATCGATCTCTTGCAAATGGTAATTGGAATTTTAGGCCAATATATACATTTCATACGCAGAGAAGCCTAAATACTTCTTTCACATTTGTAGTTCAAGCAGATCCACACATGGACGAGCAAAGTGATACCGCAGTATATCGTCGATGCCTTCAGAATCAATTGGAAGACCAGCCAGATTTTATCATCGATATGGGTGATATCATCATGACTGATAAGCTTAAAAATGCAAGTGGAAAAATCACGCAAGATACGATCGAAAGTAGATGTAAATATATGCGAACATTTTATGAGGCGACTTGTCACTCTTCACCATTATTTATCACCTTGGGCAATCACGAAGGTGAGGCTGGATGGACATTAAACGGGAATGCTGATAATGTGGCTGTCATAGGCACGCTGGAGCGCAAGAAATATTATGCTAATCCTGTGCCAGATAACTTCTATACTGGAGATGACACTAATCATGCATTGGTAGGAATAAGAGAAAATTATTATGCTTGGACCTGGGGCGATGCGCTCTTTGTCGTATTGGATCCATACTGGTACACTACTTCTAAGCCAGATGCCAATACAGGATGGAAGTGGACTTTGGGTAAAAAACAATATGATTGGTTGAAACAAACTCTAGAAAACGATCATTCGCTATACACATTTGTTTTCTGCCATCAACTAGTAGGAGGAGATCCGCTCGGCAGAGGTGGCATTGAGTTTGCAGATTGGTACGAATGGGGCGGAAATAATAAAGATGGTAGCTATGGATTTACTACTAATAGGCCAGGATGGTACAAACCCATCAAAGAATTACTCAAAGAAAATAAGGTAAATATATTCTTCCACGGTCATGATCACTTCTTTGGGAAGCAAGAGAAAGATTGCCTAATCTATCAAGAATGTCCACAACCTAGTCATAAATCTTTTCAAAACGCAAATCAAGCCACTGAATATGGTTATGTGAATGGCTTGATCTTACCTAACTCTGGCCATCTTCGTATCAATGTGAGCCCAAATGATGTAAAGGTAGAATATGTGAGAGCCTATTCTGCAGTCAATGAAACACCTACGAGGAAGAATAAAGATATCGCAGCTACTTATTTCGTGCAACCGAATTCTTGCTATGATACTTTGTCTAATAGCCCATCCATCTTATGGAATGGAGATTATATGGATGAATTGATTTCGCCAAATCCATTTCAAGAAATGACAAAAATTTCATTCACCTTAGAAAAATCACAAAAAATCTCAATCGATATACACGATCTATCAGGCAGGAAGATTAAAAATTTGGTAAATAATAGCTTGCTATCACCTGAAAAATATGAGATCATCTGGGATGGAACCAACGACCATGGGCATAGTGTGCCACCAGGTACGTATATTTATCGCATTACAGATGAATCGTACAAATTTTCATCAGGACAGATTATAAAACACAAATAAACAATCTAAGGCATGAAAACATCATTAAAAAATGTCCTAATTTTTATCACCACGCTTTGCTTTTCATACAATTTGTCAGCGCATGGAGGCCATGACCATACGCATGAAGCAATGAAATCATGGACCATTCAAAGTGAAAAAAACCCAATAATTGGCTCATTTCTAATGCATAAAAATGGAGATATTTACATTCAAAAAGATGATAATACGGTCGTACATTTTCCAATAAATCAATTTTCTGAAAGTGATCAAGCTATATTGAATTCCAGAATAAAAATGATCGATCAAATCAATAATAACAAAAAATCTACCGAAATAGACAAAGATGCATTAGCTCCATTTTCATTCAAATACATTTTAATTTTTATATTAATCATAATGATTTTGACCATTATTCTGGTCAAGATGAAGCTAAATTGGACAATCACTGCTGTAGCACTTGTGGCAGTTTTGGGTATCATGAGTTTTACAAATAATAGATTATTCACATTTTTCAAAACCGATCCATTAGATATAGACAAGGCATTTAAGCCATTCAAACCAGATGTTTTCACTTCATGGGATAGTGAATATTTCTATGTAGAATCCAAAGGTATTCCCAATCATACTATGATGAAAGGTATCACTAGCTGGCAACAACAAGTACCCATACCTCAATGTTATGTAGGCGCAAATGCATGGTCTATACCACTCAATCCCGAAATAGCCGATGTGCCGGTGCCTGTCAATGATAAGCATTTTCTTCGTGGTGCCATCGCTATAGCAGCCAATGGTGTGCCAATATTCAATCCGCATACCAATACTGGCATAGACGCATTAGAAGATGGTCAGCTGGACATATATGGTGGTCATTCGGGTCGAGCAGATGATTATCATTACCACATAGCACCGCTACAATTACACAGCTTAGGACAAACATCGCCTACTAATGCAATTGCGTATGCTTTAGATGGTTTTGCGGTATATGGTGCGCTAGAGCCTGACGGAAGTCCAATGAAATCGCTAGATGAAAATCATGGACACTTTGGTACTGATGGTGTGTATCACTATCACGGAACGAATGAAAAACCATACATGATAGGCAATATGGTAGGTAAAGTGACCGAAGACAATACGCTCCAGATAATTCCACAAGCTGCGGCCAAAGGAGTAAGACCAGCCTTGACTCCGCTACAAGGTGCCACGATTACAGATTTTATGGCTAATGATGCAAAAAATGGTTATAATCTAGGATACACACGCGCGGGCCAGAAGTACAATGTGAATTATTCTTGGAATAATACTGGAAAATACACCTTTGATTTTGTAAGTCCGATTGGTACTGTAACCAATGTTTACAATGGATTTACGCAGTGTAATGTAACTTCAGCTACCGCCAATGATAATTTTAATTTTTCAATACATGTATATCCAAATCCATCATCTAATCTACTCACTATAGATCTAGCTGATAAAATAATTGCAGAAGATATTCAAAAAATAAGTCTCATCAATCTTGATGGAAAATTAATATTTGAAAATATTGGTTTTACTAATACTATCAATACTTCAGGATTTTCTACGGGAACATATTTGCTCAATTTGCACACAAGGAATGGCAATTATTCAAAAAAAATTGTCATCTATTAAATCAATCTTAAGGTAATCAACAAGGATTTCTCATTCAATAATCATCATGAAAACCATATTCAATATATTTATACTCACGCTATCTACCCAAGTTTTAGTAGCGCAATCCATTTCCAAAACAATCAAAAGACTTCCTGATACTGGTCAAACGAAAAGCTATACAGATACCTACGGAGAAGATAATGATTATTCTGAACTTACACCTTATTATATAGATAATGGCGATGGGACGATCACAGATACTATTACGGGTCTTATGTGGCAGAAGATAGATGGCGGTGAGATGACCATTGAAAATGCTAAAATCTATGTAGAAAACCTTTCCTTAGGTGGCTATGATGATTGGAGACTTCCCACATCGCTAGAGGCATACACTATACAGAATCTTCAATTTAATAATCCATCGCTCGACATCATTTACTTCCCAAAGACCAATGCTGAATACTGGTGGACCAGCGATGTACAGGCTAACGATATCAATAAAATCTGGGTAACGAATGCAGGTGGTGGCATCGGCAATCATTTAAAAACTGAAACCATTTCTGCAGGTGGAACTAAAAGATTTCATGCCAGAGCAGTAAGAAATACTTTTACAAAAAATATCATTGAAAGATTCAAGCTGGTAAATGAGCAAATATTAATAGATAGTCTTACAGGATTGATGTGGCAAAGATTGCCTTATGAGACTGCTCTCTCATGGGAAAATGCGATCAAGCACGCTGAGAACTTAACAATAGAACAATACAGTGATTGGAGATTGCCCAATATTAAAGAATTGCAGTCTTTGCAGGATGTAGCTCTCACAATGCCTTGTATTAATACTTCAATATTTCCAAATGTAGGTGTCAAAAAGTATTGGTCATCTACTTCGCAAAACAATCAAGCCACCAGAGCTTGGTATTTTGATACTAGTTTTGGTATTACTACCCAAGCTGCAAAAAATGACGATCTCTATATAATATGTGTCAGAAACAATACATCACTTTCTAGTATTCATATCGATAGTAATCCTACATCCTTACATATCTTTCCTAATCCATCGACTGATCGCCTATATATATGTAGAGACCATGCTTGCGAAACACAAGATTATGAAATCACCAGCATAAATGGAGTCAATTTGCAATCAGGCAATGCTACTGATCAGATAGATATATCATCATTGAGTCCAGGTCTATATATTTTGACCTTGAGATCTAAGGATGGCACATTTAAACACGGAAGCTTCATTAAAAATTAACCTAAATTTCTCTAATTTTGATAATGAAAATGAATACTAAGATCGGAAGAGCACA
>CALFYH010000172.1 GCA_937952155.1 uncultured Saprospiraceae bacterium | reverse complement strand
GCCAAATAGACATCCTGCCAATAAGATTTTATCAAAAATTCTTGTCACCACTACTGCCTCCGTCTTGTAGATATCAACCTACTTGTTCACAATATATGATCGATGCAATCTATGAATGGGGACCACTAAAAGGCATTTGGTTAGGATTAAAAAGAATAGCTCGATGCCATCCTAGGGGCGGCCATGGCCACGATCCTGTCCCTTCAAAAAAAGATAACATGACTTAACTTCATGAAATCTTAGTTTCACTTTGACTACAAATCAAATTTACTTCTGGCCCTAAAAATCAAACTCTATCGTATCTCCTGGCTTATATCCTGAATGATCTTCACTATCGGTATCCTTAGTATTGGTCTCTGAAGGAAGTTTGATTTCCGGACGTTTTACTGGCTTTTCAGGTTCGACAGGTGTACTTACTTCTATATTAATATCTTCTTGTTCTAATACTTCTATTTCTTCATCCGCTTGACCACTTTCTAGCTTTTCGACTTTCGTCAATTTTGCATCTATGAGTTTGTTGCCAAGTGCTTTCCAACCCTTGATTTCAATAAATTCTGCTAATGCTACTTCGCGTTCTTCCTTTGTTTTGCTGACGTTATACCCGTATTTTATCACTGGCAATTTGTCCATAGAAGCAAAATACAGCTTAGTACCTGGCGTATCTGGTATGAAGGTAAATTTTTGGTCATAAGTACTAGTTTCTATTTTGAACCTTTTGACCATCGTCCATCCTTTCTCTCCTTCAAAATATACGGCGCTAATGACGGAGCTTTCCTGATAATTTCCTATTTCCATCAGGTTATTGACATCATATTTTTTATTCAGATCTAGTTCATTGATTTCATAAGATCCATCTTTATAAATACTCAGCAACTTACTTCCAGTATCGAAAGCGCCTAGATATTTGCCACGTTCATCTTGATTGAGCTTACCACTAACTTCATCCATATAGATCTGCATGGCTCCTAGTGAAGATTTGCCTACAGAAACTTGGGTCACCTTTCTTACAGGATACTTAGTGACAATATTGCCTTGTGATGCACGACCTTTGATCGCCAAATCGCCAAAATCAAAATCAAATACCTTTTTCTTGGCCGTTGAACTTTGGGTCAGTTGAATGTTAACTATTTCTGATTCTCCATTACTATTTGCTGTAAAATACAGGATTTTAGACCCTTTGGTTCCTTGGGTAAGATCATATTCTTTATCTCTGGTTATCGCAGTGACGTTAAAGCGTTTGCCAAAAGATTTGCCAGATTTTCCATCCAGATACACTAGATTGTACGTAGTACGATCATCTGATTTGAGCCATACAGCGGCATGTATGATGTCCTTGCCTACAAATACTTTATCGGCGATTTTTACGACTTTAAATTTGCCATCTCGGGTAAATGCAATGACATCCGCTATATCCGAACAATCACAGACGAATTCATCTTTTTTCATACCCATACCGATGAATCCTTCTACTCTATCCACATACAATTTGGCATTATTTGCCACAACTTCTTTGATCTCGATAGTATCAAATGATGTGATAGAAGTGCGCCTTTCTCGGCCTTTCCCATATTTTTCTAAAAGTCTCTCAAAGTAAGCAATGGTAAAATCGGTCAGATGCAAGAGATCATGTTTGACTTGCTCCAGATCTGCCAGAAGCTGAGCCATCATCTCATCGGCCTTAAATTTATTGTATTTTGAAATCCTTTTTATCCTTATTTCCGTAAGGCGAATAATGTCTTCTTCAGTAATATCACGCATCATCAAAAGGCGATTATCTCCTGATTTTAGCGGATCTGAAGGCGTAGCCACATACTTTTTGAGACCGAGATCTATGGTAGTAATGACTTCTTCGAAGCTTTCGCACTCTTCTATATCGCGATAGATTCTATTTTCAATAAATATCTTCTCTAGACTTGCATTGTGCCATTTTTCTTCGAGTTCTCCTTTTTTTATTTCTAACTCTCGGCGGAGAAGCTCCATCGTCTGCATAGTAGAAATACGCAGTATCTCAGAAACGGACAGGAACATCGGTTTGTTATCGACAATGACACAGGCATTCGGCGAGTACGATACTTCACAATCTGTAAAAGCATAAAGCGCATCTATCGTAACATCAGGTGACACGCCAGGCATCAATTCTATCTGTATTTCTACATCTTTGGCCGTATTGTCGTTTACTTTTTTGATTTTGATCTGTCCCTTGTCATTCGCCTTCAGGATAGATTCTATCAATGTATTGGTGGTCACGCCAAATGGCAATTCGACGATATTGAGCGTACTTTTGTCCACTTGAACAATCTTAGCCCTGATCTTCACTCTTCCGCCACGATGTCCATCCTGATACTCCGTGATATCGACCATTCCTCCAGTCTGAAAGTCTGGTAAGATCTGAAATGACTTACCCTGAAGGATTCTTATGGATGCCTTGATTAATTCTATAAAATTGTGTGGCAATATTTTTGTAGAAAGTCCAACTGCAATACCTTCTACACCTTGCGAAAGTACCAATGGAAATTTTACCGGCAAGGTGATAGGCTCTTTTTTACGGCCATCGTAAGTAAGTTGCCAATCTGTGGTCTGCGGATTAAAAAGAACTTCAAGTGCAAACTTTGTTAGTCTGGCTTCTATATATCTTGGCGCTGCTGCCGAGTCGCCTGTCCTGACATCGCCCCAGTTTCCCTGACAATCTATCAATAAATCCTTTTGACCCATATTGACCAGTGCATCACCGATCGCTGCATCTCCATGTGGATGGTACTGCATAGTTTGGCCTATGATATTGGCTACTTTGTGATAGCGACCATCGTCCATCTCTTTCATAGCATGAAGGATACGCCTTTGTACAGGCTTGAGTCCGTCATCAATATCTGGTACGGCCCGTTCGAGAATCACATAAGAAGCATAATCGAGAAAATACTCCTTATACATACCATTGAGCGTTACCAATTCGTCGCCACTGGTGGGATTGTCGCTATGTATATCGTGAATATCCATGTAAGAGTATAGATTGAACCTGCAAATATATGAAATTTTATTATAATATAACAATCCATGAATTAGCTGGTGTTTACTTTACGAAACTTTTTCAAAGATTGTTTATTGTACGTAATATTGTCAAATTATACTTGCCCTATAAGCTGACTATATTGTAAAGAATGACCAAATATTTTAATGCTCTGGATTACTACTGGTTTGTCTCGATAAATATATTTGTATCAAAACTGCTATCAAAAGTACATTATACTCAATGCCATTATATCCACCACCTACTACAAACCAACCATTAGGAAGGTGAACCATAAAAATTCCAACTAGTAATATAGCCACCGTTGGCCAAACTGCCCATTGCAAATATCTGTTTAAAATCAAAAGTATTGCTGCTGCAACATGGGACAATTTAATAGTCCACGCCAAATATAAACCAACTGGAGCAAATCCGATTTGATTCAGATACAAATTTCCAAAATCATTCACACCATTATTAAACATACCTGGTATGCTATGCATTATCAAAATGATAGCTGTCGCCCATCTGATCAGTAAATTATTCTTAAACATATTTTTTTATTGAAAAACGAATAAAATACTTGAATTGTGATATCCATTTGAAATATTTAAAGTATTTTTCTTACAAATAATAACATAATGAAAATTCTGATAGCAGCAGATAGTTTCAAAGATGCCTTGGATGCCACCAGTGTTTGTCTTACAATCGAAAAAGGCATCAAAAAGGTTGATCCAACTTTTGAAACAATTTGTGTACCTATGGCTGATGGCGGAGAAGGATCGCTCGAAGTCATAAGTCATTACATAGCTTGCCGCCAAAGAAAAATCACAGCGCATAACCCATTAATGTGTAAAATAGAAACGGCTTATTTGGTATCTACTGATGGGAAGTCAGCCTACATCGAAATAGCAAAGATATGCGGACTGCAACTGCTACTTCCTAGCGAACGAAATGTGATGGACACTACTACCTTCGGTCTGGGAGAATTAATACAAGATGCCATATTACAAAATGTTCAAAACATTTATCTTTTTCTAGGTGGCAGTGCTACCAATGATGGCGGCATTGGAATGGCAGCAGCCTTGGGATTTCAATTTTTGGATATTAATGGCGAAAAATTGGAAGGCTCTGGTAAAAACTTAGAAAAAATTGATAAAATCATACAACAGGGCAATAAAAATTCCCTTGACAATATCAATGTATTTGCGCTTACAGATGTGAAAAACCCACTTTATGGTGTAAATGGTGCAGCACATACCTATGCTAAACAGAAAGGAGCTTCCAACGAAGAAATTTTTTTGCTCGATCAGGGATTAAAAAATCTTGCTTCAAAATTTGACAAAAAAGAGATTGCATTGTCAGAAGGAACAGGTGCAGCAGGTGGCTTGGGTTTTGGCGCTAAGGTATTCCTAAATGCAACATTAGTACAAGGAACAACTTGGATGATTGACATCACAGATCTTGACCTTAAAATCCAAGAAGCAGACCTCATCGTCACCGGTGAAGGTAAAATCGATGGTCAAACTAAAAATGGAAAATTAGTGCATGGTATAGCGGCATGTGCTTCAAAATATCGAAAACCTGTCATTGCATTTTGCGGCAAAATGGAAGCTACTTCGGATGAAATCCTTGAAATTGGACTTAAGGCGGCCTATCCAATCAGCGAAAATGAAAAATCACATCAAGAAGCTATCTTAAAGACTTCTGAAAATCTGGAAAATACCGCAGCATCTGTTTTTAAAAGTATAAATGCGTTATTTTAGTTCTTACTGCCCCAATACTATAGCAAATATCAACGGCGCTACTATGGTAGCATCACTCTCTATGATATATTTTGGTGTATGGATATCCAATTTTCCCCAAGTGATTTTTTCATTGGGTACAGCTCCAGAATACGAACCATAACTTGTGGTACTATCACTGATCTGACAGAAGTATGACCAGAATGGTATGTCGTGCATTTCCATATCCTGATACAACATAGGTACTACACATATCGGAAAATCTCCCGCTATACCTCCACCAATTTGGAAGAATCCTACGCCTTTGCCTCCACTATTCTTAGGATACCAATCTGCAAGCCACATCATATATTCGATACCACTTTTCATGGTAGATGCCTTCAGCTGACCTTTGATGCAGTATGAAGCGAAAATATTGCCCATGGTACTATCTTCCCAACCTGGCACTACGATAGGAATATTCTTCTCGGCAGCAGCAAGCATCCAACTATCCTTAGGATCTATTTCGTAATATTGTTCCAATACACCACTATTGAGCATTTTGTACATATACTCGTGCGGAAAATAACGCTCACCATTTTTTTCAGCCGTACTCCAGATATCCCAAAGATGTTTTTGTAAACGACGGAATGCCTCTTCTTCAGGTATGCATGTATCTGTGACTCTATTATAATGGTTTTCGAGCAGATCCCATTCCTCTTGAGGGCTAAGATCACGATAATTGGGTACTCTTTTATAATGCGAATGCGCCACCAAATTCATAATATCTTCTTCGAGATTGGCACCTGTACAAGAGATTATTTGAATTTTGTCTTGTCTGATCATTTCTGCAAGCGACTTGCCTAGCTCGGCTGTACTCATAGCACCTGCAAGTGTAACCATCATTTTGCCACCTTCATTGAGATGTGTGATATATCCGTCAGCTGCATCTATAAGAGCTGCCGCATTAAAATGTTTGTAGTGATGTCTTAAAAAATTCGTGATTTGCATAACGATATACTGATAAATTTATTATTAATATCCTAATATTTTGAGCATTTGCTCTACGGTTTGTTCATCTCTATAGAGCCTGTCCACTATATTGCCTTTGTCGTCTCTGTCTATGATGACTTGCTTCGGCGATGGGATTAGGCAGTGCTTGATACCACCATATCCAGATATAGCATCCTGATAGGCGCCAGTATGGAAAAATCCTAAATATAATGGCTCTTCTTTATCAGAATCATAGGTCGGCAAAAATATTTCTTGGTTTAAGTCTTCAGAATTGTAATAGTCAGAATGGTCACAACTTATACCTCCTATGCTTACACGTGAATACTCATTGTCCCATTTGTTGACAGGCAAGAGAATGAACTTTTCAAAAATCGACCAAGCATCAGGTATTGTATTCATCAAACTATTGTCGATCAGATACCAAAGTTCAGAATCATTTTGTTGTTTTTGTTCCAAGACCGAAAATATAATCGCACCACTTTCACCTACTGTATATTTACCGAATTCAGTGTAAATATCTGGTTCGTCAATGCCCTCTTCCTGACAAACTTCCTTGATATTTCTAACCAATTCGTTGATCATATATTTGTAATCATACTCAAATCCGAGGTTGTTTCTAATAGGTAATCCACCACCAAGATTGATAGAATCTAGGGTAGGACATATCTTTTTTAGCTCAGCGAAGAGTTTTAATGCCTTACGGAATTCTCCCCAGTAATACAGATTATCCTTTATACCTGAATCAACAAAAAAGTGAAGCATTTTCAGCTTTACTCTCTTCTTTTTTGCGATTTTTGTTTTATAATAATCGATAATTTCTGCACTTCTTATACCTAATCTCGATGTATAGTAGGCAGATTGTGGTTCTTCGTTGATGGCCATTCTGATGCCTACCGTAAGCTCGCCCTTGGTCTTTGCATAAAATCTATCCAATTCGAATTTACTATCCAAGACAGGAATAACATTTTCAAAACCATCTTCCATAAGGCTGACAATTTTGTTGAGGTAGTCTTCTGTCTTATGTCCATTCTGAATAAGA
>CALFYH010000171.1 GCA_937952155.1 uncultured Saprospiraceae bacterium | reverse complement strand
ATCAATAGCTAAAACGCCATGGCGGCTAAACGCCGCCACGCCGTTTAGCTTATCGATGATCGACCAAAAAATGAAAGATCTTTGAAAATAAATATGTATCTTAATTAAGAAACTATTATCTTTGTCAAAACGTTTAAGAATTGGAACTCTTTAAGATAGATTTTTTACCAGAAGCTTTGGATTATTTTGATGAAATTCCAGTAAAGGCAAAGGAAAAAATCCTTTTTAACATTGCAATAGCAAGATCTAAAAAAGATCCAAAATTGTTTAAACCTTTGCAAAATGGAATATGGTACTTCAGAACTTTATATTTTGGCAACCATTACAGAATTTTTGCATTTTGGGACAAAACGGAACGAACAAACACTTTGGTTGTTGCAACACACGGAATCATTAAGAAAAGCGACAAACCCGAAAAATCTGAAATATTGGAGGCTAAAGCAATAAAAGATAAATATTTTGAATTAAAAAAATAGTGAAATGAAGACAACAAGTTTTGAAGAAGTTTTAGACATCCACATAGGTAAACGTGGAACTAAAAAGCGAGAAAAATTTGAGCAAGAGTTAAGAATCGAACTTTTAGGAGATGCCATTAAAAAAGCGAGAAAGGCCAAACATTTAACACAAGAACAACTTGGAGAACTTGTTGGTGTTCAAAAAGCCCAGATTTCAAAAGTTGAAAATTCTGCAACAGATGCAAGATTTGCAACTATTTTGAAAGTGTTTGATGCTTTAGATGCTAAGGTTAAATTTAGTGTGGAAATCGACGAACAGAAATTGATGATTAGTGAATAAGAATGGCCAGATCATAACGGCTAGGTTATGATGATAGATTCGCTATCGCTTCATCAATCACATAGCCTTGCCGTTATGATGTATTAGAAAAAGAAAAAAATGAACTTTAAAAACTTTGAAATGTTATCTAAATAGCTAACTTTGTTGAATGAAGTCAGAATTAGTTAGAGAAGTAGTATTTTATGGAGAGCATTTTCGAAAATTCCATCAAGAATTAGATAAAAAGGCCAAACTAAAAGTCGATTGGACTATCAATCTTTTAGAAACCGTTGAATATGTTCCGGAAAAATATTTCAAACATTTGACTAACACAGATGGACTTTACGAAATCAGGGTAGAAATTGAATCAAATATTTATAGAATTTTCTCATTTTTTGATGCGGGAAAATTGATTATTGCAATCAACGGTTTCCAAAAGAAATCCAACAAAACACCAAAATCTGAAATAGAGAAAGCACATAAAATCAAAAAACAGTACTTCGATGAAAAGTAGTAAATTAACATCATTTAGAGATCATCTCGACGAACAATATGGAAAAGTAGGAAGTGAGTCCAGGACGAAATATGAAGAGGGATTTGAAGCGTTTAAATTAGGCGTACTACTCCAAGATTTACGAACGAAAGAGGGAATGACTCAAGAGGAATTGGCCAATAAATGTGGTACAACAAAAAGTTATATTTCGAGAATCGAAAACAACGCTTCGGATATAAGATTGTCAACAATCATGAGGATTTTCAGGGAAGGCTTTGGTAAACAAATCAAATTGTTGGTAAATTAAAAAACACATCATAACAGACCGTATGATCGCAGGCACGTCACATACGGCAGACCGTTGTAGCCAATTATAAATGACAACAGACACAGACAAATACCAGATGAGTTAGGACTTTACCTCATAATAATTGAAAGTGTGACTGTGAGTTTCAGTCCGACAAGAAAAAATTGCCTTTAAAATTATTCGACCATTTGATCATTTAGAAACAGTTCTATATTGGTAAGAAAAGATCAAGGTAATTCCACCTTTTTTGCTTGAAAAAACCATAAGATTCCAAGCACTATGACCAAGGAGAAAGCAAATGCAAGATTGGTCAAATTGGAAATAAACCCAATGGCTACTGGCCCAAGTAAAAAACCAGCCATAGCATAAGTATTCATAATAGCCAAGCCACCAGCAGCTGGCAGATCGGGATATCTCGAAGCAGCGGCATACAAGATAGGCGCACCACATGACACACCAAGTCCAACGATACCAAACCCAGTTATAGCAGCCCAAGTATAAGGTAATGCTATAGCTAACGTAATGCCAGTAACCACCAAAATCGCTCCGTACATCAAAACTTGATTTCTACCTAAAACTGGAATAATTCCATCACCAAAAAACCGACCGAATGCCATCATAAAAGAATATCCAAACAATCCCCAACCTACAAAATATGGGTTGGCTCGGACGATATCTGTCATATAAACTGATGCCCAATCCGCCATACATCCTTCTGTAACATTGATACAAAGCGAAATGATAATAATTGTCAATAGCGTGCCTTTAGGTATGACAAGTTTGATCTTCTCACCTTGGCTGCTGACTACTTGATAAGGTATCTTAATTATTGTCGAGCTTAAACTCAAGCCCAAAATCAATGCAAAACTACACATAATCAGCATGTGATTTGGTGCATTTATTCCAACCAACAATGTCAGACTTCGCATGACTGAACCACTCATCAAACCCACACTAAACATGCCATGACATGTGGACATGATGCGCACATTTTCGTGTTTTTCCAATAAAGTTGCCATATTATTGGCTGAAATGTTCAATAACGTGATGCTTATTCCTACGAAAATCAAGCTTATAGGTAGCAAAAAAACATATTCTACACTTACGGGCAACATATAAGCAAGACACAAAAATATCATCCCAAATATAGTGGTGCGAGCAGATCCGAATTTACTTATGAGGTTGGCAGCAAATGGGTTGAAAATCATAGCTCCTGCTGGAAGACACAAAAGAATCAAACCTAAATCACCATCGTCAAATAAAAATTTCGTTTTGATGTATGGAATTAAGGTAGCCCAATTTCCAAATAAAAAGCCGAGAATAAAAAATCCAAGTCCCACGGAAATGCTTCTGCGATGTGTAAAAAACTGGCGTAAATGTAAAAGCATATCTAGGACTGTGGCAGGATGAATATTGTCAAAACAGTTTGCGAATTAATCCTTTTTGAGATATTCAGTTTTATAATCACCAACGTGAATTTTGCTGTCTTCAATGAGATTTTTATGTCTGAAATAATTAAATATCCCTAAGATCATCACCAAACCAGAAATTACAAACAAAATGATTTCAAAAACAATATAATTGCCGTTCGAAAAAAGGTTTTGGATTGTCAGTCCTGCCATTAGAAAATACATTGAAGTCCTCAGAAAGGATAGAAATGTACTTTGATTAGCCAAGACTGTTCGTTGTAAGGCCAATTTTTCTCTTAGAATTAGGTCCTTATTGACTTGATCTGGATTTTTCATTTATTGGCATTGAAATTTAAAAAACTCATGAACGCTGCAAATTTAGAATTATATTTGGTAAGACATTACAAAACATTGGATCATTTACATTTTTATATTGCGATCTGAATTAATTACATTAACACCAAGTTTTGTACAAATTGTTAGGATTTCACTAGGTCTTTGAGTACCTACTAAAAATCTATCACCATTCTTTGTCAATATTTGAAAACCCTGATTTCCTTTTACATTAAAGACTGTACCATATTCAGTGCCTAATCTACACCCAAAGCCTACAAATTTATATGTTATAAACTCAATGCTTTCTATTGATGTAATAGATACTTTCTTACTACAAAATGGAAATAAACAAACGGAAAGCAAGTTACCATCGATCTCCGTAGTGAGCTTGATAAATCGAAATAAAGCAATGATACTTATCGGAATTAAGCCTATAAGCATGATTTCTATGTCTGAAGCTGGCCTATCTCCTACTGGTATCTGAAAAATTATCTGCTTAATGAAAGCAAAAGTCCATAATCCTAAGGATAATATCGGCACTACCCAAATATACCATTGGTCAAATTTCTGAGTCTCAACAAATTGCTTCATTTATTTGATCAAATTGAATACAAAAAATTCAATTGCAAATAGGTACCTAAGCTCTAACTAGATAATATCAATCTTCGTCCGCTGCTGGGGCTGCATTTGATCTTATCTCAGTATGTCGAATCTCACCACCAGATGTCCCAACTTGTCTTCCAAGATAAAAACCTACTAAACCAAGGAGCAAAACAACAATTGACAAAATATTTGCGAAAGACTTTTGTTTTAAACTAGCCCATAAAGCACCAATGGAAAGAAGGCCCAAAATATAAGACAGAATAGCAAAAACCTCAGCCTTTTCTTCATGTTCATGTATAATATCGTGGGTGATACCAGGAAGCTTTTCTGCAACTTCTTCTGCACCTTCACCAGTAAACATGGCAGGAAAAGTCATTATAGCACCAAAAATAAAGACACCAAAAGCGGTACGTTTCACAACATCTGAGTCAATAAAAAATCCAACTATCAAGATAAGCATACCTACTATCGGAACAATAATAGGGAAATGATTAAAAACTAAGTGAAAATGTGCATCATTCATTGTTTACAAATTTAAATTTTAAAAAATTGCATAAATATAATTAAGAAATTTTAACCAGCGACTTGTACGCCAATAATACTTCCAATACCATAAGTGATAGCTGCTGCTGCTAAGCCAAATAAAACCTGACGAAATCCTGAATACCAAACGCTTTTGCAAGTGAATAAGGTGATCGCTGCACCTATCAGAAACAAGCCTATGGCGCTAACAACAGTACTTGCAATGATAGCAGACATTCCTGAAAGAAAGAAAAAAGGAAAAACCGGTATGATCGCACCTACTGCAAACAAGACAAAAGACGTAACTGCTGCTTCCATAGCCGATCCTTTCATATCTTCTGGACTGATGCCAAGTTCTTCTTTGATGAGGACTGAATGCGCGTTGGTCTTATCTTTCATGATATCCGATGCCATGGTCCTTGCCATTTCTTCAGGTATTCCTTTTGCCATGTAGATAAGCACCAACTCTAGTTCCTCACCTTCTGGATTTATTTCAAGCTCTTCTTTCTCTACTTCCATCTGATTTTCATAAAGTTCTTGGGAGCTTTTTACAGATATCCACTCGCCCAGTGCCATCGACAACGCGCCTGCCAATAAACCAGCAAGTCCTGCGAGTAGCACTTCGCTACTTCCACTTGTGGCACCAGCTATACCCATCACCAAACTAAAATTTGAAACTAGCCCATCATTACCACCCAATACTGCCGCTCGTAAAGCATTGCCGCCGACAGTTCGATGCTTCTTTTCAAATCTAGCCAGTGTCTCTCCAGGCACATTTGCTTGATATTGCATAATATTTTTTAAGATACTAACATGCGAAGTATCTGAAATTGATGTTTCTGACATGCCCAATCGTTGACGTTCCTTGGATATAGACGATGACAGGCTTTTCTCAGTGTCCATCAATACACCTATGATATAGTCATTCCCCATGATTTTGCCGATTTGCTTTAATATTTTAGCCCTCATGGAAGGCTCAGGAAACGGCTCAGCGGGAATATTGTTTTTTGCCATAAACGCAAGAGCATGACCACGTTCTATGTTGCTCATTTGCCTAAAAATATGTGCCACATTGGGATTTTCCTCACTGTCTGCCAAAATGCTGTACAAATAACAAGCATCAACTTCTGTCTGAATACTTTGATTTTTCATTTTTTAACTTTTTGATTATTCAGCAACGTTTTTCATTTTCATCAATAATGTATAAGCACCTTTTGTCACGATATTGGATGACTCAAGAGTCTCATAATCAACTATTTCTATCCATCCATCTTCTTTCCACCCAGTGCGTACTTCATGAAGGTCATAAGATCTATCACCTTTATCGGTAAATACAAATTCTTTACCTTCGAATCGCACCACAGCTTCATCAGGCAATATCCACTTTTGGGCATTTTCACTTTCAACTTCTGCATTCATGTACATACCTGGGACAATATTTTTGGAAGAATTTTCAAAAGTACAAATTATTTTTGCATATCCATCCTCTGACACATTTTTTACGATATATTCAATTTTTCCTTTCAATTTTTCATTCGGCTTTGCATTTGAATATGCTCTGAAGTTCATATTTTTAGCAAGTCCAGGAAGATCTTTCTCAAAAGCCTTCAACACCAAACGAAGACCACTTCTATCTATAATCTGAAACATATTCTCTCCTGCATTGACATATTTGCCCGTATTTACAGACACATTAGTGATGGTGCCAGACACAGGTGACTGAACAGACACAATTGAAGAAATATTTTCTGGTGATAATGTCGCAGGATTGATATTGATCAATTTCAACTTTTCAGATAATGATTTTAATTGAATTTGACTACTCACCAATTTCTCTTCAGCAGCTTGAAGTATCTTATCACTTGCTGCTTGATTTTTAGACAACTCGAGCTGTCTTTCGTAATCAATCTTGGCATATTTAAGTATATTTTTAGCATCTAAATATTCCTGTTGAATACGAATAAACTCCTGATCTTCTAGTTTTACCAAGACTTGGCCTTGTTGTATATCCATTCCTGGCATCCATTTGATCTGACGTACAAATCCTGCCATAGGACTACTCACCGTAATGGTCTGCTGTGGCATTACTTCTACAACACCTGTTAGCTTTAGGATTTGGCTTACATTTTTGCTTAACAATTTTGTGGTTTGTATTTCTGCATTTTTCAGCTGAGCATCAGACATTTCGACCCTTGTTTCGACAGCTGGCAATTCTGTCTCAGTGGTTTCTTCACTCTTTTTTTGACTACAACTTATTATACTAATTGTTAAGACTATTAAAAAGCTATTTTTAAATTTATTTATATATTCCATGTTTTGTATTAATTTTAAAAATTGTATAATTGAATGATTAAGAGGTAAAATTAAATATGAAAATTGCCTAATTTTGAATTTGACTATCAATTGCTTACGCCAAGATATTTAAGTTCAATAACCAATGTATTTATTTGTTTTACCAGTTCCAAATACTCATTTTCGATGTTTATCGCTTGATTAATAAGTACTACAAAGTCAAGATAATTGATTTCCCCAGCAGAATATTTTTTCTCTGAGATGTCACGAATCATAATAGCATTGGGTAATGATCGCTCCTGAAAGTCATTCAATTGTCCTAATAATTCATTGTAAATCAATGTCTTTTGCGCTACTGTTGTAACTATTTCATTCCTTTTGCCTATATAATTCTGATTTTGAATTTCCTCTTGCAATTGTGATGATTTAACAGCAGCATTTATAGCCTTACGGAATATAGGAAAATACACTCCAAGCTGAAAGCTACTGAATCGATCACTACCACTATATACGACTTCATCAGGACCAAGACCGCGAATACTCACATTTCTATAACCAGCGCTAAATCGGGGCAATAATCCATCCTTTTCAACCAATGTTGCGGCCTTAGCTACTTGAATTTCCCTATCTGCCAATATCAATTCTGGGTGTTTCATGAGTCGATTGGTATCAACAATTGAATAATAAGGGATAACTACAAAAGTATCTTTCAATGGTAAATACTGCTGCATCTTATCATTCAACAACCAATTGAATTCGATTTCAACCAAATTTAACAGTTTGGAAGTAAGATTCAATTGTTTACTCAAATTGATCCTTTGTTGTTCGGCAGATGTTTTCTCAAGGATGTCAGATTCACCAGTTTTCCACCTAATTAAAGATTTTTCTAAATACTTCTCAAATAAATTATCTTGTCTCTTCAGCAATGACACCTTGGCATTTAGATAATTATATTCCAAAAACAATGCATCGAGTCGTTGATTTATATTAAACTCACTAAGCTTGAGGTATGCTTCAGCCGTGTTTGCTTGTTGCCCATACATATCCTTCTTATGCTTATAAACCTGAGGCAAACTGAAACCCTGCGATATACCAAAACCTGAATCAAAGTACGCACTATTGAATTGACCAAACTCGCCATTAAGCTGAGTATTCTCAAGATCATAAGCTTTATTGATACTTGCCTTTTGCTTTAACAATTCAAGATTTGCAACTCGTATTTTTTGATTGTTGGCTATGGCAATTTTTACTGCCTGTGTGAAATCAATGGCTTTTTGCGCCTGCACACCTGCATTGAACCAAAATATGAGCGTATAGAACCAAATATTTATATATATTTTCATTTGATAAATTTTAATTTGTTTAGAAACCGTTGCTACATCAAATAAATTAGTCTTTGCTGTGATACGGCAAGTCTGAAAGGTCTTCCGCTTGATGGGCACGTTTTTCGAAAAGCATATACAAAATAGGCAAAACCACCAAGGTAAGGAATGTGGCAACCATCAAACCACCAATAACTACTGTAGCAAGCGGACGCTGTACTTCTGCGCCTGCTCCATTGCTAATCGCCATCGGCAAAAAACCCAAAGAAGCCACAAAAGCAGTCATCAATACAGGTCTAAGTCTCACTTTTGTTCCCATAAGGACAATTTTGCGCAGATCCTTCCAGCCTTCAGCTTTGAGTCGATTGAACTCTGCGACCAAGACGATTCCATTCAATACCGCGACTCCAAACAAGGCAATAAACCCGACACCTGCACTTATACTAAATGGCATACCTCTTAGCGCCAAAAAGAAGATCCCACCAATCGCTGATAACGGAATGGCAGAGTAAATCAATAATCCATGTCTCACCGAATTGAAAGCAAAATATAATAGCAAAAAGATCAATATCAATGATATAGGCACAGCCACTAAGAGCCTGTTTTTTGCTTGATTCAGGTTTTCAAATGCACCACCGTAGGTAATGTAATATCCTGCTGGAAATTTAATCTCGGTATCTACCTTGGATTGTAGTTCCTGGACAATACTCTGTACATCTCTACCTCGAACATTAAATCCGACAACAATCCTGCGTTTTGCGTCTTCCCTTTGTATCTGATTTGGGCCATCTTCGATCGAAACATTGGCTAGTTTAGACAAGCTTACTTGTTGGCCATTTGCTACAGGAATCAATAAATTTTGTACATCTTCTAAATTTTTACGAACATCAGACTTCAATCTTACTACTAGGTCAAATCTTTTCTCACCTTCGAAGACCAATCCAGTACTTTGACCAGCAAAAGCCATGTTTACCACTTTATTTACCTTGTCTATGCTCACCTGATACCTTGCCAACGCACTCCTATCATAATTTATAATAACTTGTGGTACACCGGTTACTGCTTCTACATATAGGTTTTGCGCACCTGAGACTTGATTGACCAAAGTACCCAATCTATTGGCATAAGCCGCTAAAGTATCTAGATCTTCACCAAATATTTTGCATACAACATCTTGTCTAGCGCCGGTCATCAACTCATTAAAACGCATCTGGACAGGATATTGAAAACCAGCTGTAATACCAGGTACATCTTCGAGCTCCTTACTCATTTTCTCTGCCATCTCGTCAAAGGTTTTTGCTGATTTCCACGTCTTTTTGTCCTTCATAATGACCATCATATCACTGGCTTCCATCGGCATCGGGTCCGTAGGCACTTCGCCGCTACCTATCTTCGTCACCACTTTCTCCACCTCAGGAAATCGGGTCAATAAGATATGCGCTGCCTTTTGTGTAAAGTCAACTGTTGTCTTCAGATTGCTTCCCGTCAATACCCGAGTATCTACAGCAAAATCACCTTCTTCCAACGCAGGAATGAACTCGCCGCCCATACGCGATAGCATAAATATAGCCAAAACAAACAGTACCACAACAAAAGAAATAGTGAACTTGGGAATCTGAATAAAAAATTCCAAACTGCGCTGAAAGACCATTTCAAGCTTTACCATGACCTTATCGGATATATTGGGCTCCGTTTTTATTTTTTTACTAAGTGCGATGGTACTCATCATAGGAATGTATGTGACAGATAGTATAAAAGCGCCTATCAAAGCAAAGGCTACGGTCTGTGCCATAGGCATAAACATTTTACCTTCGATACCTTCTAATGTGAATATCGGCAAATAAACGATCAAAATTATGATCTGACCAAATACTGCACTATTCATCATTTTACTAGCAGCATGTTTTACTTCTGTATCCATCTGATGACCCGTGAGTCTTTGAATACCTTGATAGTGTTTGCTATGCCCGAGTTGGTGCATCACAGCTTCTACAATGATTACGGCGCCATCTACGATGAGTCCAAAATCCAATGCACCTAAACTCATCAAATTGCCGCTTACCCCAAAGATATTCATCATGATAATGGCAAAAAGCATGGCTAATGGTATAACCGAAGCAACCAACAATCCAGCCCTGAAATTCCCCAAGAAAAGCACTAAGACGAAAACAACGATTAAAGCGCCTTCTAGCAAATTGGTCTCCACTGTAGTGATTGCGTTGTTTACCATCTTGGTACGGTCCAAAAACGGTTCGATCTCTACACCTTCTGGCAATGTTTTACGGATATTTCCGATTCTTTCTTTCACATCTTTTATCACTTGGCTACTATTTGCGCCTTTTAGCATCATGACGATAGCACCTGCAACTTCGCCTTGATCATTGTAAGTGACAGCGCCGTAACGCGTAGCATGACCTTCGATTACTTCACCTATGTCGCGAATATGGATTGGTGTACCTTGAACAGATTTGACGGATATATTTTCGATGTCTTCTTTAGAACCGATAAGACCTTCAGTTCTGACATAAAGCGCAGTACCACTTTTTTCGATATATCCGCCACCTGTATTTTGGTTATTCGCCTCGAGAGCATCAAAAACATCATAAATAGTAACTCCAGCAGCGTTCAAATTATTTGGATCAACGACTACTTGATATTGTTTGAGTTTACCACCAAAAGATGATACTTCTGCTACACCTTTCACGCCAAGCAATTGCCTTCTCACTACCCAATCCTGTATAGTTCGTAAGGAAACAGCATCATATTTGCTTTCAAAACCTTTTTTGGGCTTTAGGACATATTGATATATTTCGCCCAGGCCTGTCGCTACAGGACCTAATTCAGGAGTACCTATACCAGATGGAATTTGAGACTGAATCATTTGCAAGCGCTCTGCCACTTGCTGTCTGGCCCAGTACACATCAATTTCATCATCAAAAACCATCGTAACCAATGATAAACCGAAGCGCGAGAAACTCCTGATTTCTTTGATGCCCGAAATATTTGAATTGGCTTGTTCGATAGGAAATGTTACCAATCGTTCAATATCTGTGGCACCAAAAGATGGTGCTTGTGTGATAACCAAAACCTGATTATTGGTGATATCGGGTACAGCATCTATGGGCAATTTGGTCGCTTCATATATTCCAAAAATGACCAATGCACTCGTCATTAAGGCTATAACAAGCTTATTATGAATAGAATAGTCTATTATTCTGTTTAACATGTATAATTATTAAAAATTTCCAAAATAATATATCGCCTACGCAATATAATATGCGTTTTCAATCATTTTTTATCCGCATTTTAACTGTTGAATTTGATTGCCAAAAAAATTCTTAAGTATTAAATATCGATTTTATTACACATGCAAATTAGTACACACATAGGTAATTAACCTGCATGAAATTTTTAAATGACAAATTAGGCCTTACAAAATGGCAAAAAGTATTAGGAAATTTTTGGAGGATGAAAAATACCCAGAAGATTGGCATCAGATAGTAAAAAATCAAAGGTATTTGGTAGTTTGGGTTTCAAAATATAAGTGTTCATTTGTTCGCCAATAGTAAAAAACTTAGATTCAGAAAATACAAAAATTGGCAAATTAGCAAAATCTAAAATCTTAAATGGCAATTGCATATCCTTTTCAAAATCCTCATCAAAGACAATCCCATTCATATAATGCATTTCAAAAAAATCTTCTAAGGACATATCAGATTGCTCTTCTAAATGTTCTAAATAATGCAGTAAAAGCAATGGTGCCTTTATCACTTCCTTAAAAGGTGGAAAAGTGAACAAACATATAATAATCAGAAATTTAGCTATGATAGCATTCATGATGTAAAGGTATTTAATTTCAGATGATTTTTGTCAAAACAAGGTGCAAAAAATTTAAATCAAGTCAGGAGAATGCAATTAATTTCTAAAATGTAAAGTCAATCAAAACAAAAGAAGACTCAAAAAAGGATGATTATAGCTCATAAAGAATATAAATTGCACAAATCAAATCGTAAGTTTGCTCGTTCTAATTATTCAACGTTTCAAATTTATATGATTTCCAACTTGCTTCCAACATCATTTTCAGAAAATATCTCAAGCAAATTGGGGCCCAAGATTTTTTCAAGTTTTATTGAATCTTTAGACGCCGAAGTTCCCGTTTCCATAAGGATCAACCAAAAAAAGATGTCCAAACCTAGTGAGTTGGAACAAATTCCTTGGTGCGAAAATGGATTCTACCTTTCAGATCGACCAATATTTACCCTTGATCCAGCATTCCACAGCGGTGCTTATTACGTGCAGGAAGCGTCATCCATGTTTATCGGGTATATTTTAGAAAAAATAGGGATATCAAATAATGGTCTTAAAATTCTTGACCTGAGTGCCGCACCCGGTGGTAAGAGCACTTTGATCGCGTCGATTTTGAATGGAAAAGGATTATTGGTAGCAAATGAAATTATAAAAAACAGAGCTTATACCCTCAAATATAATCTATGTAAAGAAGGATATTCAAACGTCATCGTGACCAACAATGATCCAAAAGATTTCAGCCAATTGACCTCATTTTTTGACATCATTTTGGTAGATGCACCTTGTTCTGGTGAAGGCATGTTTCGCAAAGACCCAAATGCCATCGGCGAATGGTCGCCAGAAAATGTCAAAAATTGTAGTCTTCGACAGCAAAAAATCATTCATGATGTCATACCTGCTTTGAAACCACATGGCTATTTGATATACTCTACATGTACTTATAATGATGCTGAAAACATAGATAATATAACAAAATTTGCAGATCAGTATGACTTAAAAAGTGTTGATCTAGATGTTCCTGATGCATGGCAGATTGTAAAAACCGAAAAAAATGGTTGTGCAGGCTACCAATTTTATCCACATCTGGTCAAAGGTGAAGGATTCTTTGCTGCTGTGTTGCAAAAAGATAATGATGCCGAATACAAACTAAAACTCCAAACTTCTAAAAACCTGCAAGTACTAAATCACAAAAACCGACCACAAGATATAGAAGCTTGGGTTGACATTCAAAATCATTGTCTTTTAGTTGATAAAATGGGTACAATTCATTTGTTTCCTGAAACATTTGCTGACGATGCCAAAATTCTAGACAATTATTTAAGGTTGATATATTGTGGGACTTCTGTAGGTCTTCACAACAAAAATATTCTAATACCCGATCACAGTCTGGCACTATCATTAGACCGTTCTTCTGATATCAAAACCTATGAAATGGATTTGGATCAAGCCTTACATTTTCTTAAAAAAGACTTGTCTAATGTTGAAAATGCGCAAAAAGGTTGGAATTTAGCTACTTATAAAGGTCAAGGCATCGGTTGGTTCAAAAATATTGGGGATCGCATCAACAATTATCTTCCTGCTGAATACCGCATCTTAATGGATATAAACAAGATACGATAAATCACAAAACGTGATCCTTATCTCAAACTCATGCCTGTTCTAAGGTACTTTTTGAAATTGATCCAAAAGGCCGCAGCCAGATAGATGATAAACGGTGAACCAAATGTAATAAAGCTACTATAAATAAAATATGTTCTTACTTTAGCTTCATTTAGTCCCCATTTCTCTGCAAGATAACTGCATACACCAAAGCTGTATTTCTCTACAAATGGCTGAATTTTGCGTTCAATTATTGTCATAATTTTCTTTTAAACAATTATTGTCATACAAAAATATATGTTTTCACAATGAATATCAAGAGTCGGTAATATTATCTACGATTTATTTTATTTCGCAAACTCAAGGACATCAGTACCAACATTTGCAGCATTGCCGCTGACATTGGTTAGTTTAATAGAGACATCTGTTTTTGTACCTATCGTCCAGTCTTCAGATATCTCTTCAAAGCTGCCTGTACCACCAAATGAAATTACCAATTCTGTTCTACCACTATCGTATTTCACTTCTTTCCAAAAACCAGACATGGTAGTAGATCCCTTGACTGCCGTCAATACACCAGATGATTGAAAATCAAACACATAAGATTGAAAATTAGCAGTTTTATCTACGCCTTTGTGCAAAAATTTAGTAACTTTCCATCCAGTAATTGTATTTTCTGTGGTATCATCTTTAGAACAAGATGTAAACAATCCTATAAAAAGTATAAATAACACCAAGTTTAATAATTTCATAATACGATATTTTTAATTTTAATAAATATAAATCTGTCTGGAGAAAATTATTGAAATATTTAATTTTCCAATTTTTTCCGCTTGAGCGTAAATACCCGACTGATATTAAATCCAAAATGGATGCCTTCTAGTGAAGAATCCCAAGTACCATAAGACTCTGCGACAAAACCTTTCTCTATCATGGACCGACTGTTGGAAAAGTGCAACTGAAATACGTGGCCGCCAGTTTCAATATCGACACCTACAGAAAGCGAGTTTGTGACACCATTAGCTACTTGGTCAGGAAGTAAATATATATATTCACCATTGATGGCAATGCGTTTACTAATTTTATATCTTGTACCAATCCCTAAAGCAAAAACATCATTTTTTTCGGCAAGTGTTTCTACTAAATTGCGATGCACTAATGTAGGGCTCAGTTGAAGACTAAAGGATTCACTAAACTTCCTACCTAAGATGAGCTGACTTGTATAGAACAATCTATTTTTTAGCAAATCTTCAACATCTGGATTGGTCCATTTCAAGGTATTTACAGCAGATGTAAGCAAAAGAGCAGCAGTAATTGGCATGTTCTTTTTACCCTTGGATTGACGCAAAAATTTGTATTTTATATATCCGTCAATTGTCTTTTCGAAACTACTTCTACCTATTCCGACCATCATGACATCATTTACACCATAATCTAAGCCTAAACGGATATTGGCGCCATCTAGCCCAAAAAAGTCATAAATTCCGTTGTTTATTGGATTAAATCTATGACTTATCTTAAAATCCAGAACGCCTGAAGCTGTGTTTTCTAGCGAGTGTAAGTTGATAACCCGATTTGTTTTGAAACTGGCATTAGTGTAATCCGTAGTTTCTGTTTCGCCCAGCAAAGACAATAAATCTTCTTCTTGTGCTGATAAACTAGAAAATAAAAACAGAAAAGATGCGGCAATCAATACATTTTTGAACATCATGAGTTGGTTATATTTTGAATGTTTGTACATTTATTTTAGTGGTTCCAATGTGCAAGCCACTTTTATTTTCAATGATTTTGCGATTTGATCCTTAACAAGTGCAGGTATTTTGATGTTGTAATCAGCTAGCAAAATATTAAAATTTGCATCGGCAATAATTTTACCATTATTTATACTGACCACAGCATCAGTAGTTACTTTTTTGGTCACGCCATGCATAGTAAGATCGCCTGAAACTTTCACAGTAACTTTCCCATTTTTTGAAATATCTAGTTTGCTATAATTGTCAATTTGCCCTTTAAAAACAGCTTTAGGAAATTTATCACTTTCCATATAGTTTTCGTTAAAGTGTTCTTGCATCAGTGCTTTCTCAAATTGGAAACCTTTGACTAATGTTGCAACTTCAAGTTTTCCGGTGGCAACATCAAGTACGCAATTGGATGATTTGTTATGTCCTTCGATTTTTTCCAAAGGCGTATCCGAATAGAAAGAAATATGACCTGTTTTGGTAAAGTATTTTTGACCTGAAATCACATTTACGACCATGAAAAAAATGTAAAAACCAAAGAAAAACTTACGCATTTTTTATAAATTTATATTACGAAAATAACTACTCACAAGATTAACGTTTTTAACACATTTAAGTAACGTATCCTATTCGTAAAGTTTTGTTAAATTACAAAGTACGAACTATTTACAAAGAGCATCTGACCAAAACAATATCCATCAACTTCCCACTACAAAAACCCTTAACGGTCACTTCATCGCCTATTTTAATGCCATTTACAGCGTCTTTTGATTCAAATTCGCAAGTCACTGAAGCCATATCATTTCCCGTGTCTAGACTTATGCTTCCACCATTTTCTACTTCATTGATAGATTTTATTTTACCCTTGACTTCTATTATTTTATCCAGATATTTTGCGTCAGCTGCGGCTTCGTCAGACTCGTAAGCGGTTAGCAATTCAGAAGGACTTAAAACAAATTCAGCAGTGACATTTTTTGTTTCTGCATGGCCCTTATTAAACATTTTGTATCCAATAAGCCCACCAATCATTGCCAAAACCAATAGAACATAAATATACTTTTTCATAAACAGAATTTATTAATTATTCGGACTGCCGGCTTTGATCCACGCCGCAACTTGTGAAATGTTACAATCTGAAAGTTTTGAAGCACCTGAAGGCATTGCAATATACCCAGATTCATAGCTTATACTACCTAGTAAAGAGCCATCCATTGCATATTTTAGTACCTCGCTGTGCCCTTCGAGATTCACATTGCCCTGCAAAGCAAAAGCACTATGACATGCCATGCAATTGTTGTTTAGTATCGGTACAATGTCCTGTGAAAAGCTAACATTTTCAACCTTACAAGCAGCACCGCTCAATTCTTCAACTGAATCATAAGCACAACCAGTGAATAATATAATTAAAAAAAGTACTCCAAAACTTTTTAACATATTTATAAAATTAATATCTGTAAACAATCATTTTACAATTTGGTTGTCTCTTTACACCCAATAATTGTTCTGCAAAGATATATTTACCTTTTTTTATATGAAAACTATTTATACTGAACGGGAATTTTTGCATATCGAAAGCTAGTCACACAAGAATTTATCGAGCTAAAATTCCAACTGAACATCAATTAATACCAATTCAGAAAAATAAATTATTGTATTTAGGCATCATTGGATAACTTTGAGCTTCATGCTTTGTAAACCTAATGCATAGTAATCTTACCACCAATAAAATTCCTATATGATTGATTGGCACAATTGGGTAATATATTTGATTGTTAGCATTCTTGTAACTTCAATTGTAATATATTGGCTTTATGAAAGGCAAAAGCATCGTAAACAATTGCAAGAATTTCAGACTGATCAGATCAAAAGTCAGCTTGCAACCCTAAAAAGTCAAATCAATCCGCACTTCTTATTTAATAGCTTCAATACCTTAATCTCACTCATAGAAAGTGATCCAAAGGATGCGATCGTATTTGTTGAGAAGCTTTCAGATTTCTATAGAAGTATGCTGGAGTATAGGGACACTGATGTGATCTCTTTGGAAGAAGAAATGTCAATTCTCGAAAATTACCGATTCCTATTATTCCAACGCCACAGACAAAATCTTAATTTAAAGGTCAATGTTGTCGATCCAAAAGGCTTCTTTATAGTGCCACTTACCATGCAAATCCTAACAGAAAATGCGGTAAAACATAATATCGTATCAGCATCAAAACCTTTAGAAGTCAATATTTATCGAGAAGGAGACAATCTGATCGTATGCAACAATATGCAATTGAGGCTTACGTCTGAAATGTCAACACATTTTGGTCTGAAAACACTAAGCAGAAGATATACAACGATTACCGGAAAAGAAATTCGGGTGGAAAGAAATGAAAAAGAAGATCGGAAGAGCGTCGTGTAGGG
>CALFYH010000170.1 GCA_937952155.1 uncultured Saprospiraceae bacterium | reverse complement strand
CGTACCTCACGCAGGCACCATCGCCACCTATGATGATCATCGAATGGCGATGAGTTTCGCACTATTGGGTGCTGTTACCGAAGGAATAACTATCCATGATCCAAATGTAGTTACAAAATCGTTCCCTAATTTCTGGGAGAAATTAATCTCAACGGGGATGGCAGTTCATTTATAAGAGATTAATAGTACTTTTGCGTTTCAAAACTTAAACAAATTAAATTTTTTCCAATGACAATCAGAATTAAATTCATTTATTTATTACTGGTTTTAGTAAGTGGGTCGCTTATGGCTCAAGATAACACCTTGCAAAAAACCGGCATTACAGATGAAATGACGGTAAATGCCGATCAGAATAAAAACTGGAGAATGGGCCAGTCATCTTATTCTGCAAAACCTAAAAACTCTTGGGAATTAGGTGTACATCTAGGTCATCTTTTTATTGACGGTGACGTGGATTCAAAAATTCCTGGAGGATTTGGTGTTGGTTTACACTTACGTAAAGCAATACATTATGTATTTTCTGTTAGAGCAGATTTCATGTATGGCCAATCTAAAGGTATAGATCCTCAAGGTTGGACGACTGCCAACTTTGGTGGTGGATTAGTAGAATCAGGTAGTACTGGTAGTTTTAATGGTTATGCGCCTTATACTACTTTATCAGAAGGCTGGAATCCAAGTTATAAGACAACTCAGGGCTATTTAGCGTTACAAGGAGTTGTAAATATTGGAAACTTACTTTTCCATAAAGACAGAAATAAGTGGAATTGGTATGCAGCTGTTGGTGCTGGTCTTGGTTCACATAGTACAAAATTAGACTTATTGGATGCGTCTAGTAACCCTTATACAGGCCTGGCCGCTATAAGAGAAGATGGTACTGAGAAGTTCAATACTAAAGCAGGAAGAAAAGAAATAATTTCTGACCTTAAGGCAAAATATGACGGCAAATATGAAACTCCAGGTTTCAAAAAAGCTGGTATCTTCAGATTGGGTGATGAAACCAATGTACATGTTGTATTTACTGCATCTATGGGTGTTTCTAGAAAAATATCTAAGAGAATCAATATTGGGTTAGAGCACCAATTGATCACATCTGATAACGATTATTTGGATGGTATCCATTTTAGAACAGCTGTTGACCAAACAAACAACAATGATATCTCACATTACACAAATGTAAGATTAGGTATTAATTTGGGTAACTTTGATAAAGTAACAGAGCCACTTTATTGGTTGAATCCTTTAGATGCTCAAATGAACGATATCGCAGCACTTAAACAAAGACCTGTTTTCGACCTTACAGATACTGACCAAGATGGTGTTATCGATATGCTTGACCAAGAAATGGAAACTGTGGCTGGTGCACCAGTTGATACTAGAGGAGTAGCTTTAGATAGCGATGGTGACGGTATTGCTGACCATAAAGATAAAGAACCTTATTCTCCTCCAGGATATGTTGTGAGCAAAGAAGGTGTAGCTGACGTTAAGTGTTGTATTAACATGGATGATGTAAATAAAGCAATCGATGTGAAAGCAGGTTCATTTAAAGCAGCATCTGATTGTGGCAAATGGTATTTACCTATGATCCACTTCGATCTTGATAAATCAAACATCAAACCAGAATTTTATGGTCATTTGCACCATGTAGCAAGTGTTATGAAAATGTGTCCAGATATGTGTGTAACTGTTCAAGGCCATACTGATGTAAGAAGTTCAAACAATTATAATAACGGACTTTCATACAGCAGAGCTGAGAATGTTGCTAATCATTTAGTCTCACAATATGGTATCGATAGAAATAGAATCAAAGTTATGTATGGTGGTGAAGAAACCCCAATGGTAAGCGGTACTAGAGGTGAAAAAGAACATTACATGAATAGAAGAGTTGAAATCAGAATTTGTGCTCCAGAAGATACTGAAATGGCTAGACCTGAAGGTGCGCCAGTAGGAACTTCAAAAGGTGTAAAGTCAACTAACACTTCTAAATTTATTGGAAACAAGAATTCAGGATATTAAAATTATCATAGGAATTTAATATAAGAGGGACTGGCTAAAACCAGTCCCTTTTTATTTTAAATCTTTTTGAGAATTATTTATAATTTTATTTTCATGTTTGTAATATTATAGTATCTTTGCACCACTTTTACAGAAAAGTTGTTTAAATGCGGGTGTGGTGAAATTGGTAGACACGCCAGACTTAGGATCTGGTGCTGCGAGGCTTGGGGGTTCGAGTCCCTCCACCCGCACATTCTTTTTGAACTTTTTATTGACTACAATATCTTGATTTTAAATCAAATTACTGGAATTTTAAGATTATTCTTCGGAATGTTTCATTTATTATACTTAACCTTTATATAATTTTCTATGCAAGTTGTAAGAAAAGATGCGGATGCTTTAAATATTACCATTGAGCTTACTTTAGAACCTTCAGATTATAGTGTTAAATTCGAAAGTGAAATTAAAAAACACAAAAATCAGTCCCAGATTAAAGGATTTAGAAAGGGCATGACGCCTGTATCTGTGATTAAAAAAATGTATGGCAAATCAATTCTTTCAGATATAATTAATGATAGCCTTCAGGAGAAACTGTTTGGGTATCTTGATGAAAATAAAATAAATTATCTCGGACAGCCACTTCCTAACAGAGATGAAAATTTTGTTTTCAACCTTGATGTGAATAATCTACAAGAATATAAATTTAGTTTTGATTTGGGTTTAGCACCTAAGTTGAATGTAAATGGTGTTTCTGCTTCTGATAAATATGATTTCTTTGACGTTTCTGTGCCTAATGATACGGTAGAAGAAGAATTTATTGCAATGAGGCGAAGAATGGGCAAACGAGTGGAAGTATCTGATGACATTCAAAACATGGATATGCTCAAACTTGAAGCTGAAGAATTGGAGGGAAATTCAATAAAAGTAGATGGCTGGAAAACCAGCTTTACTATTTTAGTTGATATTATCCATGACCAAGATGTAAAGAAGGAAATTCTAACCAAAAAATTGGGCGATATTATCAATTTTGATATTTTTAAGTTGGAGGACAAAGACGCTGCGCATATTGACAAATATTTGTTAAAAAAGCCCGAAGATGTTGTAGTCGGTAATATGTTTTCTGCAAAAATCACTGAGGTATCTAGGATTGAACTTGCTGAAATGAATGAAACATTTTTTCAATCTTATGGCGACGAATCCGTAGTTGACGAAGCATCAGCAAAAGCTTTGATCACTAAAGATATAAAGTCATATTATGATAATCAGGCGCTGCAATTTATGTATCGAGAGATAATGGATGCACTTCTTGATAAAAATAAAGTGGATTTGCCTGAACATTTTTTAAAGCGTTACCTTAAGGAAACAAATGAAAATGTCTCGGAAGATGTGCTAAATGATGAGTTTGACGCTTTTGCAAAAAATTTGAGATGGTCCCTTATTAAATCGCATCTCGCTAAGCAATATAGTATTGAAGTTGTAGAAGAAGATTTGAAAAAGCATTTTTTAAATTCTGTTATGTCATATTTCAGAAATTATGGAAATATGGACTATTCTTTGATTTCGCAGACTGTTGATCGATTGATGAAAGACAAGGAGCAGGTTAATAAAGCGTATGAGGAAATTTTAGCTGATAAGATATTTTTACAAATTGGAGAAACCATCAATAAAAACAAAATAGACATCAGTTTGGATGAATTTACAGAAAAAGTAAAAGAGCTGAACGCAAAAATTAACAATTTTTGATTTGGGTTGTTATAATACAGATTTAGAAATAATTGTCTAAATTGATTTATAAACCATAAACAAAAATTTTAATAGATGTACTCAAACGATGAATTTAAAAAGTTTGCTGTTGGACATTTAGGCATGAGTAGCATGCATTTGGACAAATACATGGAGCAAGCTATCCCTAATATTACTGGATTTACCCCTCAAGTTATTGAAGAGCGTCAAATGAATATCGTTGGAATGGATGTATTTTCCCGACTGATGATGGATCGTATTATCTTCATGGGTGTACCAGTTAATGATTATGTGGCAAATGTAATTCAAGCACAATTGCTTTTTTTGGAATCAACAGATCCGAAAAGAGATATTCAAATGTTTATAAATAGTCCTGGAGGATCGGTGATTGCTGGAATGGGCATTTATGATACGATGCAGTATGTTTCTCCTGATGTAGCTACTATCTGTACTGGGCTTGCAGCATCCATGGGAGCAGTTTTGCTTTGTGCAGGAAAAACAGGAAAACGCACTTGTCTTCCACATTCAAGGGTTATGATTCATCAGCCATCTGGTGGCATGCAAGGACAATTTACAGATATGGAAATTTCCTACAAACTCATAAAACAATTGCGCAATGAGTTATATGATATCATGGCTCAGCACACTGGTAAAACTTTTGAAGAGATAGAGAAAGATTCTGATAGAGATAATTGGATGACAGCCCAAGAAGCCAAGGATTATGGTCTTGTGGATGAGGTTTTAGATCGTAAATCACAAACTAAGAAAGCCTAATCTATCTTAAATAAATTTCTGATGTCAAAGTATAAAGAAAATATAAAGTGTTCATTTTGTGGTAAGGATAAGCGGGATGCTATGATGCTGATTGCAGGCATAGATGGACATATCTGCGAAGCATGTGTGGAACAAGCACATGATATTATCTCAGATGAATTGAAAACTGGGAAAAAGAAATCAAGTAAGGATAATTTTGTTGGTCTGCCTTCAAATATTACGCCTGTTCAGATTAAAACTTTTTTGGACCAATATGTGATTGGGCAAATAGATGCAAAAAAGTTTCTTTCTGTTGCGGTATATAATCATTACAAGAGGCTGATGAATAATAAGCCTGGTGAAGTTGAAATCGAGAAGTCAAATATCATATTGGTGGGAGAGACAGGTACTGGAAAAACTTTGCTTGCCAAAACTATTGCTAAATTTTTGGAAGTACCGTTTGCAATCGTTGATGCGACAGTATTTACAGAAGCTGGTTATGTAGGCGAAGATGTCGAGAGTATGTTGAGTAGGCTGCTTCATGCCTGTGATTTTAATGTGGAAGCCGCCCAAAGAGGAATTGTCTATATCGATGAAATAGATAAAATTGCTCGTAAAAGTGACAATCCTTCTATAACTAGAGATGTATCAGGTGAAGGCGTGCAACAAGCACTTTTGAAAATGCTCGAAGGTACAGAGGTAAATGTGCCTCCATATGGTGGAAGAAAACATCCAGAGCAAAAAATGATTAAAATAGATACATCAAATATTTTATTTATTTGTGGGGGCGCTTTTGCAGGAATCGAACGTGTGATTTCCAGGAGATTGAATACCCAAGTAATTGGATATAATGGTGATCAAAAGGAAAATATTGATCGTGATAATATGTTGCAATATATTACCCATCAAGATTTGAAAAATTATGGCCTCATCCCAGAACTCATTGGCCGTATGCCTGTGCTTACTTATCTTGAGCCGTTAGATAAACAAACCTTAATATCTATTCTTACTGAACCTAAAAATGCTTTGTTAAAGCAATATTCTAAATTGTTTGAATTAGAGGGTATTAAATTGGTATTTGATGATGAGTCTATCAATTTAATTGCTGATAAAGCAATGGAGTACAAGCTTGGAGCCAGAGGATTGCGGTCATTATGCGAAGCTATTTTGACTGATGCGATGTACGAACTTCCATCACACAAGGATGTAAAAGAGTTTGTGGTGGACAAATTGTATGTCGAAGATAAGCTCAATAAAAATGCCATAAAGAAATTGATTGCGGCATAAGTTTTTTCTCGAGCATTGATAACATTTTGAGCTGAAAACCTGTTTTCACAATAAATGATTGTTTATGAGAAAGTTGAATTTTATTTTTCTTCTGTTGTTTCCAGTAATTCTTTTCGCTCAACCCGATTATACTTCTTGGGATAAGTTTCTTAAAAAACATGTGTCTGCATCTGGGTATGTGGACTATAACGCCATAAAAGCAGAAAAGAAGACTTTACAACAAATAGCCCAACAATTTTCGGCTCAAACGAAAGTGGATTTGTGGACAAAAAATGAACGTTTGGCTTTTTGGATAAATACATACAATGCATATACAATACAACTGATAGTAGATAATTTTCCTATCTCAAGCATTCAAGATCTTGACAAAGGTAAGACTTGGGATGTAAAGCGTATAACCGTCAATGGCAAAAAGTATTCATTAAACAATATTGAAAATGATATAATAAGAAAGCAATTTAAGGATGCACGGATTCATTTTGCCTTAAATTGTGGCGCTATTTCATGTCCACCTCTATTGAACAAGGCATACTTACCAAAGACGCTTGATGAGCAATTAGAAACACAAACCAAAAACTTTTTTACCAATAAATTGTATCAACAAATAAGTCCAACCACAGCAAAAATTTCAAAAATAATGGATTGGTATAAAAGTGATTTTGGTAATATTGTGAATTTTATTAATAAATATTCTATTGCCAAAGTAAATAGTAAAACAAAAATTGAATATTTGCCCTACGATTGGGCTTTAAACATTAAAAAATAGACAATATGAAAGCTTTATTTGTATTTTTTATAATATTTGTGGGTATATTTTCATGTGCACAAACAAAATCAAAAACAATGGATACAAATTCAATAGGAAAAGTTCAAGTTGATTTAAAAGATAAAGCTGTTGCGACCTTTGCAGGTGGATGTTTTTGGTGCACGGAGACTATTTTTGAAAGCATTAAAGGTGTTCATGAAGTAGTTTCGGGATATTCGGGAGGAACAGAAAGCAATCCTACTTACGAAAAAGTCGGGAATGGTGAGACTTCTCATGCAGAGGCGTTTCAGGTTTACTATGATCCGGCAGAAGTTTCATATCAAGACTTGGTTAGGGTATTTTTTGCATCTATCGATCCTACAATAGTGAACGGACAAGGGCCTGATCGAGGTGCTCAATATAGAACAATTGCATTTTATAATATTGAGGAAGAAAAAGTAATAATAGAAGAGAAAATTCGAGAATTGTCTGCAGAATATAATAAACCAATAGCCACCCAAGTTGTAAAATTTGATAAGTTTTATCAAGCAGAAGATTATCACCAAGATTTTGTCAGACGCAATCCCAATCAACCATACGTTCGTGCCGAAAGCATACCTAGAAAAGAAAGAACTTTGGCTAAAGTCAAGGATTTGGTAAAGAATTGACAATTTTCTTCAAGAAATTCTTCAATTGATTTTACACTGCAACGTAATGACCTCATCATTTTGTACGATAGATACCACTGCACAATGACTTGGATACGTCATGGAAAATGCAGCTTGCTCATCAAATGATTTACCTTCCAACATCTCAAAATCACCTTCGCATTCTACGATCCCAATGTCGCTATATCTGATAATATGCCAATCATTCCCGCTAAGGGGCGAAATATAAAACCATGATCCTGCTCCCTCACCAGCCAGCCATTGGCTAGTAGTAGGAATATTGTCTGGCATTACTGGCCTTGGCAAGGTATTAGACGTTGATATATTCCAATTCATATTGTTCTGTTGATTTTGGCTGGATTACTACCTTTTTATCCCTGATGTACACATTGCCCAAACCTTTGACGATGCCTATCGGCGACGGACTTACGAGCCATGGAAGTCGCACAGCCCAGCTTTGCAGATAAGAGAGTTCGCATTTTTGCACCAGGGTATGCACAAAGCGACTGCAATTTGTACCATCCTGCACGAATGGACCATAGGGAATAAATATCTTTTGCTGGAGAGCCTTGGCACTTTCATATATTTTCTGCACATCACAGCGTACGACGGAGGCATAGATCCGACCAGTCCCGTGGCACGATGGATTGGAGAGCAATTCAATTAGAATAGCATCCAAGTTGGTGATTTTTCCTTGAGAAATCTGAGCCTTAGTATGGACAGCCAAATCATGATCCGACCACACATCTCTCACGCGGCCATATCCAGCAGGCGCATGATATCTTCCAAAATCAAAATAATGACACGAACCTTGCGAAGCATCCACTAATACAATGGCAGCATGACCGATTTTATAGTAATTATTCTGATTGATACCTACTAGCCTCAATATGCCATCATACCAAGCTCCCGCTTGCTTGCAATATGTCTCTGGCCACGCCAGCGCTATGACAAAACCTGTCTGCATAATGGAATATTTATAAATGAATCTTCGCCACTGATCAAGTCGTGATATTGCATGTCCAATTGTCCAGCATGGTATTGTACTTGCGTTACGCTGACCGTTTGCAGGCCATTATCTCGTTGCATGACGATGTCATTTTGCACATCATCGGTATGTTTGCTAGTGTGAAAAGCACGTAAATAGTCACCGTCAATGATTGATTTTTCCTTAATCCACTGCTCAAACCATGACTTTCGATTTTCTCTCTGCGTTTTGTCATAGAGAGTAGCGGATGCCCACAACTTTGGGGTATTTGGATCGATATTTTTAATAAGTTTCTGTTCGCCATCCCAGCGCAATTGATGGATAGTCAGCACATTAGATGAGTCAAACATCAATAGTGTAAATGGTGCAATTTGGGAGCAATCCAGTTTTTTTATAAAATTACTTGCATTTTGATAATTAAAATAATCCAGTAATACCTGCCCACGACTTATGATGTAGGTATCCTTATGTGTAAATGTTTCATAAGCGCCATTCAGTAAGCAAGCAATCTGACCACGCTCAGATGCAGCTATCCAAGTACCACCAGCTAAGGTATCTTTAGGAAATACAAGGTCTTGACCATGTAGATGATAGGTCGCAGGCGGAAGTGTCTTTCTGAACTTCGATTCATCTCTACTCGAGGTGAGGATGAAGCCTGACTTGGTGGGCATATAGCTTACCGTGCACATGATTCACTCCTATTTCTGATGGTGGACGGCGCGACGCCAAAGTTTGCTCCTACTTTTTCGATGATGGATTGATCGATGGTAGCTACCTTAATCAGGGCCATATGGTGGATGGCATGCTCTAAGCAATACACCAATTCTCGCTCCACAGAACTTTGGATGCTAATCTCTTGAGCATCTTCATTGCAATAATTACCTACAAGCCGTATAGGTATTTTGATTGGGAGAATATGGATGTTACTCAACAACCCATCGACACAAAGTATTGCAAAATTTGGATCTGTCTCTAACAATATGTCGCGATCTCTGTTGTCATAATTAATCTCACCATGATGTACACCCTTCAATAGACAAAGGTAAAACTCCAGAATATGGCGGATGTGCTGCCCGATACTAGCACCCGACAATGAATCACATTTATGCACATATTGCACTTTTGTCAATTTGGATAAAAATGATTTGATTTCCGAGAGATTCTCTATACAATGTGAAACCATGGTATGCATTTAATTTTAAAAAATCGAAGAACAAATATATTCAATTGCTCAAATAAATAATGTTGTGAAGATATTATAATCCTAGCAAAACCTGCAAAATAGTTTGAACTATTGAATTTTAGAAATTTGTTATTTATAAACTTTTGTAATTTGACAGATTTTGATATTAAGGAGTATTAGTATATCATAAGCGATTTGACTTTTTTGGTGAAATTCGTATCTTTACAATAAATTGGGATTTTAAGAAGGATAATGTGATCTTAATTTGATATTAAAATAAGAAAAATAGTTAAGATATTTTACAAACAAATCATAGCCTAATTGTAATATTTTGAAAATCATAATCATAGGAAATGGGATAGCTGGTTCAACAGCAGCCAGGTATATTAGAAAAAATAGTGACCATGAGATCACTATGATTTCAAGTGAGACCGAATATCCATTTTCACGTACAGCTTTGATGTATATTTTCATGGGTCATGTGAGATTTGAGGATACAAAGCTCTATGAAGATTGGTTTTGGATAAAAAATCGCATTGAATTAATAAAAGCTTGGGTAAAAAGCATCAATCCTTCTGAGAAGTCAATTACTTTAGACAATGGTTCTACAGTGAATTACGATAAACTCATTATAGCTTCTGGATCAAAACCAAATAAATTTTCTTGGCCTGGTCAAGATTTACAAGGTGTACAAGGATTGTATCATTTGCAAGATTTGGAGTGTATGGAAACAGCGACTCAAAATGGTATAAAGCGTGCTGTCATCGTAGGCGGCGGATTGATTGGTATAGAGATGTCCGAGATGTTTCATAGTCGCCATATACCTGTGACATTTTTGGTTAGAGAAAGTACTTTTTGGAATGCAGTACTTCCAGCTCAAGAGTCTGATATGATAAACAATCACATCCTTGCGCATGGGATTGATTTGAGATTGGGAGAAGAATTACAAGAGATAAAAGGAGAAAACGGAAAAGTCAAAAGTGTCATTTGCAAAAACTCTGGATTGCAAATTCCTTGCGATTTTGTAGGACTAACTGTAGGTGTTAGCCCTAATATCGACATTTTAAAAGGATCTGAAATAAGGACAAATAAAGGTATTGTTGTCGATGTATATTTGCAAACTTCTATTTCAGATATATATGCAATCGGAGATTGTGCTGAATTATCTCACCCAAATGTAGGTCGTAAGCCAATTGAAGCTGTGTGGTACACAGGTCGCATGATGGGTAAAACTGTAGCACAAAATATTTGCGACAAGCCGACAAAATATGCTCCTGGCATCTGGTTCAATTCAGCCAAGTTTTTTGATATAGAGTATCAAGTATATGGTGACATTCCAACAAATATACCCGAAAATACCACCAGTTTATATTGGCATCAAGCATCTGAAAACAAATCCATACGTATCAATTTTGAGAAATCATCAGGTGCTGTGACTGGTTTCAATCTGTTGGGTATAAGATACAGACAAGCAGTTTGTGAGAAGTGGATAAGAGACAAAACTCATATAGAAACCGTTATTGAAAATCTCTCATTAGCCAATTTCGATCCTGAGTTTTTTGAGCAGTATGAAGGCGCATTTCTAGAAATGTATAATCAGAAAAGTGGTAAATCGCTGACATTGAAATCGAAAAGAAAACTGGGCATGGTGACGAAGTTTTTATTTGGGTGATTTGAATTTTTAGAATTAAGAATACTTTATTTACAGCAAAAGTCTCCAAACAATGCAACCAAACAAATCCATATCTCTAACAGCTCATCAAAATACTGAAGGCCTGAAAATGGGCCAGAAAATGGCATTATCGTTGGTAGGATTTGGTTTGTTAATATTGATGGTTTATTGGCTTAGTTTTCGGTCAGATGAAGCAACATTATGGCTTTGGGCATCCATAGGATTAATTTCCACTGGCTCGTTATGGTTCACTTATGCTCAATATAAAAATACGTTACCAGGTATCAAAAACAATCAAAATTGGTTCGTTTCACTGACATCACGAGGTACTTACGCTTGGATATTGGCTGTCTTTTTGACAGGATTTTATGTGCTGCTTTATTGGTTTCCGCATCTCTTAGGACAAGGAATAAATGGTATGAAAAATACTGGTCTTGTAGCGCTTTTTGATCCATTGAGTATAGCTTTGAAAGGAAAATCAGCAAGTCAGTGGTTTGTCTATGGTACGCTTTATACCTTGACGATTCTATTGATGGGTATAAAGTTTATATACAAATATCGACACAATAAATATCAAATATATCGGACCACATCTGTCATGTTTTTCCAGACGGCATTGGCTTTTATACTGCCTGAGATCATGCAAAGTCTCAATAAACCATACTATGATTTCAAAAATATCTGGCCGCTAAACTATTATTTCTTTTTTGATTGGAATATAGATGCCTTGCTTGCAGCGGGTACTTTCGGCTATTTTATACTGTTTTGGGGCATTATTTCTTTTTTGGTGATAACGCCTGTTTTGACCTATTATTTTGGTAAAAGATGGTATTGTTCTTGGGTATGTGGATGTGGCGGACTGGCAGAGACAGCAGGTGACCCATTCAGGCACTTATCCGACAAATCACTCAAAGCTTGGAAGGTAGAACGTTGGATGATACACAGTGTTTTGGTATTTGTCACGCTAATGACAATCGCGGTTTTGGTAGCAAGATTTACTGGTTTTAGAAATATATTTTTGATAGACAGCGGTACATTGAGCAGTTGGTACGGATTTTTTATCGGTGCGACATTCTCTGGTGTAGTTGGTGTAGGTTTTTATCCCTTGCTTGGTAGTAGAGTTTGGTGTAGATTTGGATGCCCAATGGCGGCATATCTGGGTATTTTACAGCGATTTACCATCAAATTGCCTTGGAACAAAGAAGCTAAACGGATGTCAAAATTTCGTATCACGACTAATGGTAGCCAATGTATCTCTTGTGGCAATTGTTCGACTTACTGCGAAATGGGTATCGATGTCAAAGCTTATGCTCAACATCAAGAAGATATCATACGGGCATCTTGTGTAGGTTGTGGTGTATGTAGTGCGGTTTGTCCGAGAGGTGTTTTAAGGTTAGAGAATTTGTAGATTTCTAAAGATTGAATTGGTCATATCAATATGAGTTTTTAGAGAAAACAGATTTATTCCTAAACCTGTTTTCTCTAAATCCATTTTTATCTTGTAAGTTTAGTAATATAGGTGCCTTTCGACGTTATCTTGTATCCCAGTTCTTCAATTGTTTCATTAACTAATAATTTATATTCTAAATTGTTAGCATCAAACTTTGTAATTTCAGCTTTTTGATCTGCAGCGCCAGGTGATGAAACAATTATTGTATTTCCTTCCAATTTCCATGTTCCTGTAGAAGTAAAATCTTCAAAAGGCACTTCCTGAGTATCCTTTACTCCTGCAATATTTGTTGTAACTATTGAAGTGTACGAACCTTGCCCAACAAAAGTGTTAGGATTCAGGTTGTAAGTGACAGTAGCTTGATGATCCTTACTACTAATTACAAATGTTGACGTACTTTGCTGTCCTAATATGTCAATTGTACTTGTACCATCGGTGCAACTAAGAGAAACTAAATTCCAAGTTCCTTTTAAATTTTCCGAATTGACATTTAGGGCTGTATCTTCATCTTTACTACAAGCAATAAGCGTGAGAAAAATAAAGCCAAGACAGAAATGATTAAAATTAAACTTCATAATAAATGTTTTTTTGATTTTTACATAAAATATTTTATTCAATAACAAATTTAATCCAATTTTTTAAATTATGAAAGAATTTCTAAAATATTATATTAATTGTTGTGCATTTTTAATAAACTTAAAAATATATATTTATGATAATTGAAAAAGGAAATATTTTTGCTGGTAAATTTGCAACAATATATCAAATGGATTTAACAAATAGGAATATAATGGACATTGAAAAGTTAAAGTATCCCATCGGGAAATTTGTTTGGCCAAAGGAAATAAATGAAGAATTGCTCAATTCATGGATTTCAGTTATTGCAGAATTTCCCACAAAACTTAAATTTGAGACAGCGTATCTTACAGAAGATCAGTTAGATACAAGGTATAGGCCTGAAGGATGGACAATCAGACAAGTTGTCCACCACTGTGCAGACAGCCATATGAATAGTCTTATGCGCCTGAAGTTGGCATTGACAGAAAATGAACCAATTATAAAACCATATTACGAAGAAAGATGGGCTGAATTACCAGATTCACGTTTGCCTATCGAATCTTCGTTGATTATACTTGAGGGTATTCATCAGAGATGGGCCACTATTTTGAGAAACTTGTCCAAAGAACAGTTAGGACGCACTTTTATCCATCCTGATAGCGGAAGATCGATCCGAATAGATGCAAATACAGCACTATATGCATGGCATTGCAACCATCATCTTGCACATATCACGGAGACAAAGAAGCGCAATAATTGGTCGTGATGGAGACATTTGCAGTCGATAATAATGAAACAATTAGGAATTAGCACGTATTGACACAATTTAAATTTGTTTGATTGAGTTGGGTACATTACATTTGGTTTTTTATTACTCTTTAAACTAATGCATTATGCAATTTAATTACAAGCTTCTTATTGTTTTGCTTTTTGTCTTCGGTAAATTATTTGGGCAGTCGGGCAATAAAATTTTTGATCAAGGTTATTTGCATGAAATCAGAATTACTTTTGCTGATGAAAATTATTGGGAGACCTTAAATAATAATTTTGAGTCATTGATACTTGGCGAACCTAGTGAAGATGCAATCCCTTATCTTACATCTTCTGCGAAGATAGATGGAACAGCTTATGATCATGTTGGCGTCAGATTTAAAGGTTATTCATCATTTTTATTTGTACCAGGAAAAAAAAGACCATTTAAACTTGATTTTAATGAATTTGTAGATAATCGTACTATTGATGGGTTAAGAAAACTCAATCTAAATAATGGGGTAGGAGATCCTGCATTCCAACGCGATTTTATATGTTATAATTTATTGCGAAAAATGGGTATCCCTGCACCCAGAGTGGCTTTTGTCAAATTGTACTTAAATGATGAGTATTGGGGATTATATACGATGGTAGAACAGATCGACAAGTCATTTTTAAAAGACAATTACGCTGATAATGACGGCTCCTTATACAAAAATATTGGTTGGTCCAATCTAGAATATAATGGTGATCGTAAGTCAGACTATCCTGAATTTGAAAAAAAGACAAAAGAATCTGAGCCCTGGACAGATTTTATAGATTTGATCAAAAAAATGAATAGTAGTAAAATCACATATAAATCTGACTTGGAAAGCGTATTTGAAGTAGATGATTATTTGAAAGTTCTAGCGGTTGATATGATTGCAGGAAATTGGGATTCTTACCATTTTCATGGGCGCAATTGGTATTTGTATAAGGATAGTACATCAAATAAATTTCATTGGCAGCCTTGGGATTATAACTTAGCTTTAGGTGGGACATTTAACGGTGGACATCCTGTCGTGCCTGGAGATTCCACTTGTACTTTCCGATCCAAAATAGAATACGTCATCGATGACAATAGCAAATGCACGATGAGTATTTGTGGTATTGATCAGCTTTCGGATGTTACAGTATCTTGGTATGTAGATGAAATACATAAAGGAAATTCTAAAAGCATCAATGCTATTATGCCGTTTGGAGGTTTAAATGTAACTGCAGATATAAATTATCGAGATAATGAAAATGTTTGTAAGTTGAATTTATCTGAGTTTATAATTGCGGCAGATCAATGGATAGAATGTCCATCCGTATTGACTAGTGCATTTACACATAATGTTAATGATTCGAGAATCCAGGAAGTATTACATGAAGGTAACTGTTGTGAAATTTGGGGATCTGAATGTGAAGAGTTTTTGCAGAACTTGCAATGCCGACGAAGCTATGATTCGATTTTGAACTTGCAATTATTTGGTTTTGAGTATAGGAAAGTTTTAAACAGTAAGCTTTTGGAAATACCAGAATATTACGATGCTTACACAAAAAATGTTTGTAAAGCAATTAGTTATTTGACTAATGAAGCCATCATGCCTGGCGTTTATAAAAATGTTGCGATGATCAAAGATGCTGTTGAATCTGACAAAAATTATGTTTTTCTTCCTGAAAATTTTAAATATGATATTTCCATAGGCAACAATTCATCACCTATACCTTCTATTCCGGAGTTTATTAGAAAAAGAAAAGCAGACTTGACTAAACAATTGTCTAATGCAGGCATCACTTGTGCTGTAGAACCAACAGAAGTATTGAATTGGCACGATGTTGTTGTCAATGAATTGGTTGCTTCCAATACAGAAGGATCTGGAATTGTGGATGAAAAAGGAGAATATGACGATTGGATCGAATTGTTCAATAATTCTGCAAAGGAAATAAATTTGACTTCTTATTACTTATCGGACAATAATACAAATCTCACAAAATGGGCTTTTCCTGAAAATACGAAAATAGCTCCTGGAGGATATCTTATAATCTGGGCGGATGAGAATAAGACAGATGGGCCTTTGCATTGTAATTTTAAACTCTCAAAAACTGGTGAACAACTTTATTTATCCAATGGACAACTATTTGTGGATAGCCTTAATTTTAAGAGTTTGGGTGATAACCAATCGTTCAGTAGGATTCCGAACGGAACAGGAGAGTTTGTAATAAAGAATCCCACATTTGGTTTTGACAATTCTAAAACTTCAAGCACATCGATTGTTGAAAATAATGGTTTCCAAATTTTCCCTAATCCTGCTTCAAACGGACTCAATGTCAGACTTAATACCGAGATCAAAGAAGTTTCAGTTTTTGATGTGACTGGTAGAAAGATGAACGTGCCTTTATCTATCAATGACGCCCAAGCTTATATTGACATTGCTTCATTGCATTCAGGCATATATTTTATTGAAGTTAAGTCAGATAATTTCGGGGAGATTCGGAAGTTTATAAAAAGATAAAAATAGATTTTACATTTTAGTTTTAACTATTTCACAAGTAATGATAAAGGAGCATGACCATCCAAATTTGATCATGCACCTTAATTTTTTTAGACCTTATATCTTTATCAATTTATAGGTCTTGGATTTTGTTTTACTAGTGATTTGTACAAAATAAATTCCAGACGGCTTTTCTGACAAGTCAATGTAAGTCGTAAGTGTTTCCGCAGCGTAATTTGATATACGCTCCGTACTTATCGGCAGTCCTGCTTGACTCAATAATGTGATCTCGGTGATACCTATGAATCCAGTCAAATCAATACGAGCTTCACCAGATGTAGGATTAGGATATATTTTTATGTCTTCGGTTTTGTTTTCATCTACAGTCGCATTAGGGATTCCGCTCACGAAATTGAATGTATATTCACTACCGAAATCTGGCTGAAAGGTCATCCAAGTACCGTTTACTCCTTTAGCACGGATATATCCATCTCCGTCACCATTTGCCCACCATGATATACCATCTTGACCGCTGTCACTAAATTGTAACTGATAACATCCACTAAGATTAGGGATAGTGTCATTGTAAATAGCGAAAGAAGTCAATCCCGTTTTGCTTGACTTAATGATTTTGCCATCGCTGTCTTTTAGTGTCCATTTGGTTTCAGATGGAGCACCATTAGTTTTCATGGAAATGATGATGCCACCGTCAAGATTTTTTACCGGTACAATATTCGTTGTCAATTTATTATTGGGCGCATATTCATCATTGGAGTTATTGACTTGCATTATGCTTGCAAAAAACTTTTTACCACCGTAAAATGCTGCCACATCTAAATCAGGTAAGACAATAGTTTTTGTTTTGAGAAAACCTAAATTGCCTGTCCAAGTGAAAGTACTTGTAATTCCACCTTCAACTCCGTATTGAATAATTGCAGATGTAAGTTCATTTGTTCCATTATTTTTGATTACAATCGTCGGATTGGCACATGCAGGATTAATGCGACTATTTACGACTGCTTCAGATGGAGAAATAATTTCATCGACAGCAGCATCATTGGCAAAACTTGCATTGCCATATTTGACCAATTGAGTATTGACGATATATCTACTGTCGCCCGTAGCGGTATTGATTCCATAATCCAGACTAAATTCAGAATTCGGTGTGACCAAAGACATAATTTCAAACTCTCTTAAGTCTGAAGGCGCGCCTGGGCACCAGCCTGCTCGATCATAAATCCAAGTTCCGCCTTGTGGATAAATCGGATTATTGCCGCATTCCTTCCACAATTGCCAAGAGAAATCTGTAG
>CALFYH010000169.1 GCA_937952155.1 uncultured Saprospiraceae bacterium | reverse complement strand
ATATTATTAGCTTTATATAGTTTATAAAAATACATAAGATATAAGTCTTTGAAAAAGTTGGTTTACATATCGTTGGTTTTATTAAGCACATTGGGCATTGTAATGCAAAATGAAAATATTGCTTTAATCCCCGATGTCATCCAAGTCTATGCGGGTGCTGACCGATCGGTATGTACTAATCAAAGCCTTCTAATGAGTGACTTACAAGCAACGATTACTGGAGATGTATCAGATGGCGATTGGCTTAGTTTTGGTGATGGTCGGTTTCAACCAGGAAATTTGCTTACTGTAAGATATAGCTTTGCCCAACAAAATGGAATCAGTTACGTTCCTGGACCAAATGATATGGCACTTGGTTTTTTTAGGCTAATGCTGATTTCGGATGCACCGATCGGTGGGACACCACAACAAAAAGTCAATGACGAAGTCATAATCAGTTTTCAAAGTCCGCCACCTTTATATTGTTCGGTGAACATCAATATTTCCTTAAATGAATCTTGTACCCAAAAAGTGGATGCTACCATGCTAACACCTAATCCAGTACAGCCATATACTAATTATATCATCACTTTATATGATCCAGCGGGAAATGTTATCCCAGACAATCTCTTGACAAAAGCCCACATCGACAAAGAAATTACCTATAAACTTGGGCATCAGTGCACTTCCAATACATGTTGGGGCAAATTTAAGGTAGAAGATTATTTTCCACCAATTTTTGTCTGTAAAAACGATACCATCAAGTGCAATCGATCATTCGCACCTGACAGTTTGGGATTTCCAATTCCAACGTCGGCGTATATTGATACCATTATTCAAAATCAATACATTGTAAAGAATTGGGATGCTTGTTCTGATGTAAAACTTGAATTTACAGATACAGTCATTAAGGCTGAATGTGCAAGAGATGAAGATAAAACAATTACTAGAAAGTGGAAAGCTTCCGATGCTAAAGGAAATACTTCATATTGTATAGAAAAAATAGTCATTAAAAGAATGACTTTAGCACAGGTTGAATTTCCGAAAAATTATGATGGGCACGAATTACCTGCATTTGAATGTGGAGATGAATATCCAAAATTGCAAAATGGATACCCATCAACTGATACCACTGGTACACCGAATATAGGCAGTTGTGGCAATTTGCAATACACGATCACGGATGTGCCTTTTGCATTATGTGGCAGCAGTTATAAGATTGCGAGGTCATGGTTTGTTATCGAATGGTGCTCTACACAGAGTATTACCAAAAATCAAATTATCCATATTAAAGATAGCAAAGGCCCCAAGGCAACTTGTTTAGATAGTTTAACACTTTTAGCTACAGGTTATAATTGCGCATCTGGCAAATCTAAAGTCCCTAATTTGATCAGTGTCACAGATTGTTCACAATATAGTATCGATTATTCGCTTTATGATGCACAAAATATTCTTGTAAATCAATTTTTAATGGCCGATAATGATGGTACATATTTTAACCTATTGCCTGTAGGTGTATATTCATTGGAGTATGTCCTTACTGATGCCTGTGGGAATATTTCAAAGTGCAGGACCAAAATAGCGGTTGAAGATCAAGCTCCACCATTTCCAGCGTGTGATAGCAACACAAAAGTATCTTTGGATAATAATGGTAAAGCACGATTATTTGCTACATCACTCGATGACGGAAGTATTGATAATTGTGGTATAGCTTCATTTAAAGTGCGGAAGATGTCAGATGTTTGTGGATTCGGTTTACAATCAGGTGCTTACATTGATTTTTGTTGTCTTGAATTGGGTAAAACTATTATGGTAGCGCTCGAAGTCACTGATATACATGGCAATAGCAATACCTGCATGGTAGAGGTAACAGTGGATGATAAACTTTCTCCAACATTGACTTGTCCGCCAAACATTACCTTGACTTGTTCGGATTATTTAGATACAACACATCTTGAAATTTTCGGTACTGTCGTCACTGATCCCACTAAAATAAAAGATGTTGCGGTCAATAATTTTTATCATCATGGGTTTGTTGGTAAAGATGGATTGGCAAAAGATAATTGTAGTGTCACTGTTACTGAGAAATTCAAAACGGATATTCATTGTCATACAGGTTTTGTTTATCGCACTTTTGTAGCAAGTGATGGAAAAGGCCTTAAGGATTCATGTACCCAAACTATTACGATTTTGAACCCAGATCCTTTTGACGAGTTTGATATAACATGGCCTTCACATTATACTGGAAATGGTTGTCGATCAGATCAGACATCACCTGGTGTAACGGGCAAACCTACTTTTGTAAATACGTCTTGTGGAAATGTAACAGCAACATACGAGGATACTAAATTTTACATTGCAGATGGTGCATGTCTCAAGATTATCCGTCTTTGGACCGTAGTAGATTGGTGTCAGTTCGATGGTATAAACAATATCGGGAAATGGGGACCATATACACAGGTAATAAAATTGCACAATACAGATAAGCCTACCATACTTTCATCGTGTACAGATACCACATTCTGCTCCTATGATCTCAACTGCCATAAAGGGTTTGTCTCACTTAGTATGATAGGGCAGGACTCATGTACCGCATCTTCTGATTTGATTTGGAAGATCGGAAGAGCACACGTCT
>CALFYH010000168.1 GCA_937952155.1 uncultured Saprospiraceae bacterium | reverse complement strand
ACTGCACAATATCCTTTCAACAATATCGCACGGACTTGTATAGAAGCCATGGCCGCTGTTTTTGGAGGTACCCAATCTTTACACACCAATTCATTGGATGAAGCCATCGCATTGCCAACAGATTTTTCTGCAAAAATTGCCAGAGATACACAGAAATATCTCCAGTCAGACATCAATATATTGTCTGCCATAGATCCGATGGGTGGCTCTTATTATGTAGAAACATTGACCAACAAATTGGTACAAAAGGCTTGGAAACATATCGAAGAAGTAGAATCCCTTGGCGGAATGACTGCGGCAATTGAAGCTGGAATCCCCAAGATGAGAATCGAAGAAGCTGCTGCCGCCAAACAAGCGAGAATCGATAGTCGAAATGAGCTAATCGTTGGTGTGAATTTTAATGTACAAAAAGAAAATGCTGATTTAGATATCTTGAAAGTGGATAACGTCCGTGTGAGAGAAGAACAAATAGCACGCATTCATGATCTAAAGTCTAAGCGCGACAATGATGCTGTAAAAAGTGCATTGCTTCAGATAACCGAGTGTGCGAAAACTGGTCAAGGAAATTTATTGGAATTAGCGATAAATGCAGCACGTGTCAGAGCCACATTAGGCGAAATATCTATGGCAATGGAGCAAGTTTTCGGACGATACGAAGCACACCATACTACGATCAGCGGCGTTTATGCAAAAGAAATAAAGATGGACACAAAATTTAGAGAAGCACTAGATCTTTCTAATAAGTTCGCAAATTTGGAAGGTAGAAGACCACGAATAATGATTGCAAAATTGGGTCAGGACGGACACGATCGTGGTGCGAAAATCATAGCGACCAGTTTTGCTGATCTGGGATTCGATGTAGATATGGGGCCACTTTTTCAGACACCAGAAGAAGCTGCTCGTCAAGCTGCCGAAAATGATGTGCACATTCTCGGTATTTCTTCATTGGCTGCTGGGCACAAAACGCTTGTTCCCGATACAATACGTGCGCTCAAAGAAATAGGTAGATCTGATATCATGGTCATTGTCGGTGGAGTCATTCCACCGCAAGACTTCGGATATTTATACGATCATGGTGTTGCTGCAGTCTTTGGACCAGGCACGATTATCTCTGATGCAGCATCAGAAATTTTAAAATTGATGATCAGAAGTTTAGAAAACTAACTTCACGCATTAAGTTTATTATCAATTATTTCTTAGCCTTTCGAGGATACCGCCGTTATCTATTACGACTTCGGATGTCTTAAATCCTCGATTGCTCGCCTGAATTTGAGCCCTTTTAGCTTCTTCAAGGTCACTATATCCAGCCAATATAAAGATCGTCCATCCACCTTTTGTCCACTGTTCTATCCTACCCAAATCTTTCACTTTATTGACATCAAACCAGATAGGATCCTCGTAAGATGCTAGTCTAACTTTATACTTATTGGCGGATTTATATTCCTTGATAACGTCAGGATTTTTCGTATTGAAATTACCTTTGTCCGTGAAGCTTTGCTCGTCAGTACCTGTTAATATCAATTCCATGACAGCAGTATTTAGCACTTCAAAAGCGATAAAAGCATCCTTATAACCACTAGCTCTGACCTTTGCCAAAATATCTTCGGCCTCTTTCCTTTCTGAAAAATAGCCCAATCTGACCTTAATGGTTTTGTTATTCATCATTTTGTAAATATTACCGTATTTCAACAAGGATTTGAATTTTGTGAAATTTGGTTTTACACTGGACATAGATGCCAATTGGATGAAAAATACTTCTGTATTAGGTATCATTTCTTCTAAGGCGATTCTATGTGCTCCTTCAAGAGAAATTGTTGCTGACGTACTATTTGTACCTACTTTTTTTGTATCAAAATCTGGCAATTTGAATGCCACTACATTTTCTGAATGTTCCTTCAAAGAAACTGCCTTTGACAAATTATCATCAGACTTTACTGTATGCTTTTGTACTTGAGAAGCTAACTCATCAAGTGAAACGGCGTCAGGTATTACAGCAAATTCTTCCTGTTTTTCTTCTATAATTGGCTTTTTAAAGGTCTTGTACAAATCATTCATTCCTTTGCCACCAATCCTGTTGGATGTCAAGTAAAACTCACCATTTTTATTAATAGTAGGAAAATAATCGTCACTTGGAGAATTTATCCCATTTCCCATATTTTCAGGATTAGACCATTGTCCATCAATAACTTCACATTTGAATACATCAAATCCACCTAATCCTGGATGAAAGTCTGATGCAAAATATAGATTTTTATCATCCAAGAAAGGCGTGACTTCATCACCTATACTATTGATAGTAGCACCTAAATTTTTTGGAACAGACCACATACCGTTATTCAAGTAGCTCACATAGATATCAAAACCACCAAATCCTCCTTTTCTATTGGATGAAAAATATAAGGCTGACCCATCAAATGCTAAACATGCTGCATTTATACATGATCCTACTTCGTTGAATATGAATGGTTTTGAAGCAACAATCTCTCCATCATCATTTACATCGGCAATATGTAAACTAGAATTTTCAAAACTTCTCACCAAATTATAGTTATCGCGTACTTTGCCTTCAATAATGGCACATTTCAACCCATTTTTGGTAAAACTAACTGGACCAGTGCCTGCAATCTTGCCATTCACACCATGAATGTAGCCAAGTCTGTTGCTTTGTGTATTATAAAGAAAGGTCTTTAATGAAAAATTGGTTTCGTTAAAATCTTTTTCTGATTCAGTCATCAATATATCTTCTCTAAATGAGCTGAATACCGGCATATTTTTATAAAAGGACAAACCAAAATCAGAAGAGGAACTATTTGAAGGTACTAACATAATCTCATGTGTCTGAGCCTTGCCCATGGCTCCAATAGCAAAATCTACACTCTCTGTTAATAGATTAGCTTGCTCAGGATTTGTTCTTGCCAATAAAGCATATTTTGATTTCGCTTCTTCATAGCGCATCATTTTTTTGAGCAAGTCACCATGATTTTTATAAGTTACTACATCAATGGCCGCGGATAGTGGTATATTGCTGTACAGAGTTTCTGCTTTATCCAATTCACCAGTCAAAGCCAAAATATCAGCCAACTTAGCAACGGCAAAATAATCGTCCGGATTTTCACCGATATACGATTGATAGCTATTGATTGCCTTTTGATACTCACCTGCTTCGGCTTGCAATTCGGCTTTTTTTAATGTCTTTTGTGAAAAAATTTCCGGACTAATTAATAATAAAATAATTCCGAAAATAAATTGTGTTTTCCTGAACATGACCTTATATATTAAATAAAAAACATATTTAAAATACAAATATAGTATGATTCACTGCAATTTAACAAATAATACATTAAAAAAAATTATAATTTATTGAAAATTCCTTGTTTACCCGCATTTATTGACCAAAAGTCGCCTAAACAACATTTCTTAATTCTTTTTGCTTCGTTTTAAACTATATCTCTTATTTTTGACCTAAATTGGAATAATGAAGCTGTATCAATCACTTTTATTTGTGCTTTTCGGATGGCAAATTGTACTTTGTCAGTCATCCATCAATGATTTCAGGGCTGATCTTAAAGGACAGTATATCATACAATTGGAACCAAATGCTGATGGTTATAAAATTATTAACCGATCTGTAGATCAATCAAGAGTTGGGAATCCTAAACTCAAACAAATAATGAATCAGCCGCTAAACTTGTGGCTTGCCGAATTCAAAAATGATGCAGAAAAGGAAGTATTGAGAAAATTGAGATCAAATATCAATGTAGTACATATTACACCAAATAGAGCCATTACACCACGAGTTTTGCCCAATGATCCTCAGATAAATAAACAATGGCAATATGTCAATACTGGATCAACAGGTGGACTTATTGGCGCTGATATGGATATGGATTTGGCTTGGGATATAACTACAGGCGGGCTTTCACCTGCTGGAGATACCATCGTAGTCTGTGTGATCGATGATGGTATCAATCAAGCGCACGAAGACCTGAAAGATAATATTTGGTACAATCGTGGCGAAATACCCTTGAACGGTATAGATGATGATGGTAATGGATATATAGATGATTTTCGTGGATGGAATGTTACAGAAAATAATGATAGTGTATTCGTGGCAGGCGTTCATGGTACGCCAGTTTGCGGGATAATCGGAGCACGTGGCAACAATGGAATAGGTGTCAGTGGTATCAATTGGAAGGTAAAAATAATGATGGTAGATTATGGCTCGGCTACAGAGGCCAATGCCTTGGCATCCTATGGATATGCCTACACAATGAGAAAATTATATAATGAGACAAATGGTAAAAAAGGTGCTTACATTGTTACAACCAATTCATCTTGGGGTATCAACGATGCATTAGCGGACGAAGCTCCTCTATGGTGTGCGATGTATGATGCAATGGGTAGTGTCGGCATCCTTAGTTGCGGTGCCACTGCCAATGCAAGTACAAATGTAGATACAGATGGAGACCTTCCGACGTCTTGCACCAGCGAATTTTTAATCTCTGTCACTAATATCAATAAAAGTGATGTAAAAGTAGATCAAGCTGGTTATGGCCGCAAATCAATAGATATCGGTGCTTATGGTGAGCAGGCTTTTACGGTGACTAGGACTGGGTATGGTGGTTTTGGAGGAACTTCTGGTGCTACACCACATGTAGCTGGAACTATCGCACTAATGTATTCACTGCAGTGTACGAAATTTGACTCATTATCCAAAAGTAATCCAGCGGCAGCAGCATTAATCGTCAAGGATATGATACTTAATGGCACATCAAGCGTCACATCACTTAAAGATATCACTACCACAGGTGGAAAATTAAACGCATATAAAGCAGTGTCCAATTTAAAAACTATGTGTGAAACTTGTACGCCTCCTGCAGGCATTACTTTGATCAATGAAGATGAAAGTATTCTTGTAAATTGGATAAGTGGTAGCGAAACATCTGTAAACCTACGTTATAGAAAATCAGATATAGAAGATTGGATTGTAATAAACAATTTCAAAAATGGAGATAGTATATTTGACTTAGATCACTGTACTGAATATGAAATCCAAATCGGTAGCACTTGTGGATATTTACCAGATTTATTCGGATATTCAAAATTTATATCTACAAGCGGTTGCTGTGTCGCACCGACTATTACAAGTATAACAAGCGATCAGCATTCTATTGGTATAAATTGGACCACGCCAATTGAATCGATCTTTAAATTACAATATAAATTGCCTGTGGCTTCAGAATGGACAGATACTATCATCGAAACAAAAAGTTTCCTACTATCAAATCTTAATGAATGTACGGCATATCAGTTTAGAATGCAAGCGCTGTGTCAGAAATACGAAGAGTCATCGCCTTATGGCACAACTATTCTAAAAAGTACATCCTGCGGCAACTGTACTTCTCAAGAATATTGTTATTTTGGTTTAATTGATGCCAATGATGAGTGGATAGATACATTTTCTATAGGCGAATTAAAAAACATTTCTGGAATGTCCGAAACCGGTTATCAAGATTTTGCAGGTTTGCAATTGGTCGCCTTATCTGTAGGTAAGAAATATCCTTTCAGTATCAAAGCTTCCTATAGTGGTCAAGCTTTTGTAGATTATTATCGTTTGCTGATTGATCTCAATCAAAATGGTTTGTGGGATGAAGAAGATATGTTGTTCAAATCCCCACTGCCTGTCCAATATGGTGTAATGGATTCCATCACTATTCCTAACACTGCATTACCAGGTATTACAAAAATGAGAGTCATTCTTTCATACGAAGATTTTGAAGGCGGCTGCGGAAGTCCTGATTATGAATATGGTGAAATTGAAGATTATTGTATCCAAATCGATACTTCGGCATTATGTCAAAATAATACATCTGTACAAACTTTGGTTGAGAAGACAAAACTCACCTTTATACCACAATATACAAATACAAATAACCAACAGATTAAGATAGATTTTAGACCTTATCAATCCAATGTTTGGTCTTCTCTAGTTGGTAAGGATTCAGTTATCTTTGATGGGCTCAAAGAATGTACGTTGTATGAATATCGCTACCAAACATACTGTGGTGAAACGATCTCCGAATCTTCAGTAATCGACACAATAAGGACACAATGCACTATAAATGTCATTGATTATCAAAATGGTATCAGTGTATCACCCAATCCTACAAGCGGAACGGTAAAATTACATTTTGATGGTAATTCCATTGATCCTGGTAATTTGCAAATATCAGACATCGCAGGAAAGTACAATTATTCGCATTGGACAAAAACAGAAAATGATCTTGTGACTGATATTTCTCATTTTAACTCTGGTGTATATTTTATTCATTTTCAAGATGAAACAGGGCATATATTTATTATAAAAATTATTAAAATTTAATTCCCTATTTCTTATTCTGAAATATTATTTTGAGTTCATTTTTTTCAAGTACCCAAATGAAAACTGTATAGCAAAAAAGCAGTAAAATACCCACAATATACTGCTCTCTAAAATAAAAATAACTCAATGCACAAAATGTAGTCGAAACGCCCATTACAAGTAATATTTTTGGGATTTCATAAGGTACAGGATAGTATTTCTGTCCTAAATACCAAGACAAAAATGCCATCATAAAGTAGGTAAGTAAGGTAGAAAGTGCAGCACCCATGATACCCATTATCGGTATGAAGATGTATAAGGTTACAATGGTAAGTATTGCTCCCAGAATACTGATCAACATACCAAATCTCGTTCTATCAGTGAGCTTGTACCAAATTGACAAATTATTATAAATTCCAGAAAATAAGTTTGCTAAAAGAATTACAGGAACTATCATTAATCCTGATAAATAGACATCTTGCCTTAAAAAAATACTGGCAAATACATCAATAAAAACGACTACGCCCAACATAAAAATACTTCCAAAAATAACAAACCAAGTCATAATTCGGCTATATTTTTCTTTGGCATCTGATGTCCCTGCATGATTGAAAAAAAATGGTTCTGCACCCATCCTGAATGCTGTAATGTACAACGTCATAAATACTCCAAGTTTGTAACAAGCCGCATAAATTCCATTGGCATTTTCGTCTATTCCCGATAAGATCAGTTTGTCCGCGTTTTCATTGACAACATATGCTACGCCACCTATCATTATAGGAATACCGTAATTCAGCAAGCGTTTTACTAAATGCTTATCCCATATCCATTTTATCTGAAAAATTTCAGGAGCCAACAATAGCAAAGTAATAAAACTAGCTGCCACATTAGAAATAAAAATGTGCAAAACATCTGGTACAAAATCAGTTTTTATGCCCAGAAGTGCAGGGATTCCGCTACCTGATTTTAATAAATATGGAATTAGTAATAGAAAAAATACCATAAAAACAACTAAAGACAAGACATTTACCAATTTAATAACCATAAAGCGAGCTGGCCTTCCAGTCACTCTGAGAAAGGCAAAAGGTATTACAGCCAAAGTATCAAAAAATGTAGTCCAAATTAAGAGTTTTTCAAATATATTGGCTTTAAATCCAAACAGTTGTGTGAGTTTTTCAGAAAATCCCAAGCCGAATAAAAGAAAAATACCACTGCTCAATAATAACAGCAAAAATGATGATGAAATAACGGCATTCTTATTTTTCTCTGATGTATAAAATCTAAAAAATGCTGTTTCAAGGCCAAGAGTTAGAATGACGTTTATAAATGCAGCAAATACATACCAAATTGTCTGTGTGGAAAAGGCTGTTGTACTAAATACACTGGTTATAAGCGCTACCAAACCAAAATTGATCAATCTAGGAAGTACTGAAGCTAATCCGTAAACAGCTGTATCTTTAAAGAAATTTTTGAGCATATTCGAAAATAATATTCTTAAACAATAAGAACGTGCTTTGAAAAGTGCGAAAATCTATAATTAAATACAATTTTTTTCTTTTCTGTAAGTTAAATTACGAAATATCCTGATTATTAACAAAATAAGTCAATAATTATTGGATTATTATAAATAAAATAACCTATTTTTACCCAAATTTTCTTAATTAAAAATATAAAATACGTATGAGTTTTTTAGGATCACTGAAAAGATTGTTTTTTACTACTGAATCAGTGGCAAAATCTGCTGTGGACAAAGCAGTAGATTACACCAAAGAAAAAGCTGGCGATCTGGCAGATGCAGCCAAAGAAACTGTAGGAGATATAAGTGAAAAAACATCAGGACTAAGGGAATCAGTCATAGAAAAAGCAAACGCCGCCATAGATAAAGTAGAAGCAGTAGCCGAAACAGCTTGGGACAAAACCAAAGATGTTGCTGCAGATATAACACAAGCAGCCGAAACAGCAGCCGATAAAGCTGCAGATGCCGCACACTCTGCTTGGGACAAGACTAAAGATGTCACATCTGATGCTGGAGAATTTGTACAATCTACATATGCCAAAACATCAGAAGCCGCAGCATCTGGTATGGAAAATGCAGGTTCAGCACTAGGCAACCTATTAGATAAAACAAAAGATGCCGCTGGCAATGTTATCGATAAATTATCAGAAAATGAATTGGTGCAAAAAGCAGGCGATATGGCAGAAAATGTAGGGGCAAAGGTAATGGCTACTGGTGCCACACTTGCAGATAAAGCAGCTGATATTTCAGAAAATGTTGGGGCAAAAGTACTAGAAACCACAGGGAATACCATGGACAAGCTGGGAGATGCAAAGGATTTTATAGCAGATAAAGCTCGTGATGTTGCAGCACAAGTGGGACAAAAGTTTGACGAGACGGTAGAAAAAGCAGAAAGTTTTTTAGCTGAGGAAAATGCAAAGCCAAAAAAAGAATTTTCTGATGATACGCTGACTACAGGAGATGATCTTTTGGCAGGTAAGGACGACTTTTTTGCAAAGGCAGACCAGTATGCTAAAGGTGATTATGATGCATTCAGTGAAGGTAAGATTACCATCACACAAGCTGAACCAAAGGCACCGGCAAAAACAGCAGGTCAGGATGACCTAGACGGTGACGGAAATGAGCAGATAGATGATGCCATCATTGTACAATAACTTATAACAAAACAAAAGTATAAATAAAGTGTCACCATTAATCATTAATGGACGTACGGAGAAGGAACTCTTAAAAGCTTGTCTGCAAGGAGACAGAACGGCGCAAAGAGATATTTTCCATATGTATGCCGGCAAAATGATGGCAATATGCATTAGATATGCCCGTCATAGACACGAAGCAGAAGACATTCTTCAGGATTCTTTTGTGAAAGTATTTACACATTTGTGTGAGTTTGAAAATAATGGTTCATTTGAAGGTTGGGTAAGAAGAATTATCATCAATACTGCTATCAAAATCAATCAAAAGAAATCATTTAGCCATGAAAGCATAGGTCTGGAACATATTAAAGAAGATAGCACCAGACCTGAAGTATTTTCTATTCTTTCTGAAGAAGAACTAACAAAACTTATCTCAGAATTGCCTGATGGTTATCGTATGGTTTTCAATTTGTTTGCCATAGAAGGATTTTCTCATAAAGAAATAAGTGAAATGTTGAATATTGAGGAGTCAACTTCCCGATCGCAATTGATGAAAGCACGACGTATTCTTCAAGAAAAAGTAAACGAATTATATATCATTGCCGTATGACCCAGATAGACAAAATGTTTAAAAATAAACTGGAGCATTATACGGTAGATATACCTGAAGGTGCATGGGACAATATTGCCGCTAGGCTACCTGAAAATCCCAAATCCCGACGACCATGGTGGATGATAGCTTCCATAGCAACTGTGATTTTGGTTTCGGCATTTTCAGGCTGGCTCATGTCTGATATAAAACCTACACCAGGAGACATAATTGTTGCTTCCGCTGATTCTGATTGTTTACAAACTATGCATTATGATCATGTTAATAGTAACATTATACATAATGATAATGAAGTTATAATTGCCAATGATGAATTGTTTGCACAACAAAATAGCAATGTTGATGAAAACAACGATGATTTTGAAGTTGTAAAGAACATCAATAATTCTCATAAGGAAATCAATACTTCAATAAATGTTACGAGTCAAATTTTCGTAGGTGTTCCTGAAGTTCAGAATTTGTCAGCTGCTGTAGAAAATCAAAGAGCGGAATTAGTGGAATTGGCTTCGCTAGCGCCAATACATAGTTTTATTAATTATGTTCAAGATTCAAAATATCCACAAAACGTCGTTTCATCTAGTACCAATTTATCTAAAATAAATAATGGTAAAGATAAGGATGCAAAGGCGTGTCCATTTGTTTTTGATGTTCAGGACAAGAGTGTAGATGTTTATTTCTCGAATGACTTCAATGTAAAACATCTAAGTTCAAATGCTGAATTTACACAATACAAAAACGAACGCAACAATACTGAAACACCAATTTACTCATATTCGGCTGGAGTTAGATTCGGTTATAACCTTAGCCATAGATGGAATCTTCATACAGGCTTAAATTATAGCCAAATTAATGAAAAATTCCAGTATATAGACCCTGAATCAAATCAGACTAGGATCATTACTATCAAAGATTATGTGTATGAAAATGGTAAAATAGTGGATAGCATTGTTACAGAAGAAACTGTTTTGGTACCAGGTACTTCAAAAATGACAGTGTATAACAAGTACAAAACATTTGATATTCCAATTTTAGCCAGATATACCATTTATGCCAATAAATACCTAAGCCTTTCAGGATTAACTGGAATTTATATAAATCTTGCCTTAAAGGAAAGTGGCATGATTTTGAATCCTGATTCAGAGCCTATAGATATTACTGCGGCAGATGATCAAGGCCAGACCATCTTCAAAACACAATTGGGAATTTCAGGATATGCATCATTGAGTATGGCATACCACCTAACACCCAATATAGATTTTCTCTTAGAGCCAAATGTCAGAATACAGACAGAAGCAATGAATACAAATATCCACCCAATTGATCAAAACTTTACAACCTTTGGTCTATCTACAGGTTTGCGATATCGCTTCTAATTTTCATTTAAGTTTTATATTTTTTTTTAATTTTACTAATTTTTAATAGTTGAATATCAATATGTTAGAATTTAGTTAATTTTATTTTAACTTTTAATTAAATATTCAGGCAGCGTTTTTAAGTTTTAAGTAATCTACATATCAGCTAACCTAATAATGCAACATTTTGAAATTTTATTTCTATATATTTATATTAATACTATTTACTTCTTGCTATAAAAACGAAACTGTTTTTATACCAGATCAATCCTATTCAATAAATAGTGAAATTTTTCTTTCCAAGTTCATTAGTGAGCCTGCCTCCTACATTCTAAATTTGGAAAAGGAGAAAA
>CALFYH010000167.1 GCA_937952155.1 uncultured Saprospiraceae bacterium | reverse complement strand
GGTAATTCGTAAAATCTCTTCATATATTATGCTTATTGCTTATTTTGATGGTTGCCAAAAAATATCAACATCTGAGCCATAAAAATACAAAGCTCATCCTAATGTACCCTGTTTATCTTGATTTATCCAAAAAGCTCAACCATGTTCATAATGAAAAACCTATGAACATACGTTAAAATCTACTATGCCTAATACCAACTATTTGTCAGAGTGAAAGCCAATGGTATTGCCTTCCGTATCCATCACTATCGAACAAAAGCCGTGCTCGCCAATTGGAAATTTATCCTGCAAGACTTTTCCCCCTGCATTTTCCACACTTGCCGTTTCTACCGCACAATCTTCGCACGTGAAGTAAACCAAGGTGCCACCTGCTCCAGGCTTCATTTCGCTCGTTTTACACAAAGCGCCACTTATGTTGATTTCTCCTTGTGCCCAAGGAAAACTCACCATTTCCAGATCCCCAAAATCACCAGGTGCTTGCATCGGAACCATTTGAATCTGTAATACCGTTTCGTAAAATTTTTGAGCCCTGCTCATATCGTCCACATAAATTTCTACCCAAGCGAATGGATTTTTTGCCGGTGTTGCCATATTGAATTAATTTGATTAAAATTACTTGTTTCCGATGTAAAAATAAATAAAACATGTTAATTGTAAAATATTAATTTTTGATTTTACAAAATCTAATTACCCTTTCACCACTTTTTTATTCATTTTCCTTATCCAGTAGGCGATATACAAGCTACCAAATATGCCAGGGATAAACCAGCCATAAAAGCTAGGAAAAAAATCGTTGACGACTACAAAAGCCGTGGTGGCCGAGATGTATCCGCCCATCATTTTTCCGAGATGTAATTTTAGCCAGTTTTTCTTTAGATGCTTTAAATCTTTATATATGTATAAGTCTCTCACTGAAAAAACCAAGCCTACTAAGCCAAAAGCCGTCAGTACGATATTTATATTCTTATGAAAAATTGGATTGTATAGCATCATCATGATTCCAGTGACGATCATCGCCCACGATATGATCTTATCTATTGATAGATTTACGCCATCCGTCTTAAATTGCAAAGCTCTATAGCCTGTCAATACAAAATAAGAACTAAATATGCCAATAGCAAACAAAAATGGGCTTTCGTGACCAGGCATGACGGCAATTACCAAGGCCGTTAATGCTGAAAAAAGCATTGCATAGTAAAATATCTTCCCTGATTTCTTATGTACTTCCTTCCCTTTTTGTGATACTATGGAAATGAATCCTGCTAAGAGTGCGACGCCACCCATAAAGGCATGAATGTAGATCATTATTTGGATGGTTTTATGCATCTTCTTTTTATCTTATTGTGATAATTAATTGTGTAAATATTTGTTTGGAATGTTTGGTGGAAAATAATCCATATCGTATTGAGCCTTCATGAGCAATGTTACGATTTCATTAATCTGCTCTTCCGTCCGTTGAAATTGGCGCAACAAACCCATCATCGAATAGCTTATAGGATTGACCGATGGTATAAAAGTCTCCCAATCATAGCCTTTTCCCCATATCAGTCCCTTCACTGTCAGACTTATGTTCGCTTTTTTTGACAATAAAAATCGTAGCATGTCTATACTCTTGTTGGCATCTTGGTTTACGGTATGAAAAATGGGTGTATGTCCGCCAAATCCATACTCGTCAATTCCCGCTATTGCATCAACGTCAGCACCATGATTTACTAGCACTTCTGCACAAGCGACATGATTGTATTCCGCACAAATGTGGAGCAATGATACCTCATAAAGTGGCGTAAAAGTGCAGTCCAATGAATACCCTTTAGAAATTGCGGTTTTGTCATCTGACAGATGTTTGTCTAGTAAACCAGCATCGTCAAGGAGTACAGAGAGCAATATTTTATCATCAAAATCCAAACCATGATCTACAAAAGCCTGCACACAACTTTTGAACATTGGGCCCCGAGTGTACATATTTATCAGTCGATATACCAAGGGATGGCCGTCGATAATAGCATTAGGATCAACACCATGGTCAAAACATTCTTTGATTCCCTCAACATCATGAAGCTCAAAATCCGTAATTATTTTTTGTAAAAAATCCATTTACTGTTTAAAATTTTGAATAAAATCATCCTCATTTTTGAACAAACACTGGCGAAAGTTGAGACGTATAGGTATTGTCTGTCAATTGTTTTTGTTCTTTGGTTTTCCAGTCCATGAGTACGATGTGGTACTGGGTCTCTTTGATGTCTGACTTATTGAACGTGAGCCATTTACCATCAGCACTCCAGTCGTGATAACCTTCTGAAAGTTCATTTTCAATAAGTTTCCATTGCTTCTTGCCGTCTGGTGTTACAGCAAAAATGCTATGCCGACCGTCTTGGAGCGATACATAACTGATGAAATTTTCAGTGGGATGCCATTTTGCAGCACCTGCTCTATAGCCATAGTCTTTTGCCGAAGCATTGTTTTCGGGATAGTGTGTCAGCTGAACCAATTCGGTGCCATCATCATTCATTAAAAACAATTCTTCGTGACTTTTTTTGTCAGATTTGTCTTTTTTGTAATAAAATACAATTTTTTTGCCATCAGTAGAAAAGCAAGGATCACCATATTTTGCTGATAGTTCATGGGTCAATTGGGTATAAGATCCAGTCTTGGTATTAATGATAAAAAGCTGGTACCTTAGTGTTTTTCCTTGCCTACCTGCCACTACGAGCTCCTCACCATTATTTCTGCCACTCATCCAGCTATCTTCTAGCATAAGCTCACTCACTTTTTTTATATTTTTCCCATTTACATCAGTCTCATATAGAAAAAAACATCGGCTGCAAGTGTCTCTATCGCTGATGAAAAAAAGGCGATCTTTGTAGGCATAATATGTCCATGCTACATCATGATTGTTGGTAATATTCTTTTTGCTGGTTCCATCCATATTCATGGTTATAATTTCATAATCATTTTTATGAATGGTGTCTTTGATATGCACATTATAAGCAATAGCATATTTATGCTCACCTCCTAACTTTTTGTTTTGGGTGGTGGCACAAGCACTAGCAAAGCTCATAATGGCTAACAAATAAATGATTTTATACATGGTGGATGATGTTGTCAGATGCTAATTTAAAGTCCAAATAATTGCTTTCTCTTTGGTGGCTCTAAAAATGGTCGAGTGCTGCTCTTTTGGCTCGTCGGAATAATTCCATGTTAGATTTGGGTTATTTTCTGCTTTGAAAATCTCAGCCAATTCTTTGGTGTACACAGAGATGTCTTCTGCACTGGAGCCAGCAAACCAAACCCGCTTTGTAGAAGGTGGCAACTTGGCTAAATGATCTTTTGCGGTTCTCACCAAATAATGGTCATTCCACCATAATGAAGGGTCAAAGGCGATGTAATGGTCAAACATTTCAGGTGTCAAGAAGAACGTTTCCATCACAAACAATCCCGATAGCGATTCGCCGATGATGCTTTTCTCCGCCGTTGTCCTGTATCTTTTATTGATTTCAGGGATCAGTTCTTCTTTGATGAATGCCCTAAATTTTTCTGAACCACCTACTACCGGAGCCACTTCTTTGTCTTTAGCTACTTCAGTTACACCAGTCAGATCTTTACGTCGTTGCGTATTTTCTATGCCGACGAGTATCAATGGTTTTATTTTGTTTTCAGTGATCAATTTTGCCAGCGTATTTGCTATGTGGGGAAAGTCTTCTTTTACGCCACCATCTGCCATATACATCACAGGCAGTGAGTCTGTGCTCGCCTTATAATTGGAAGGTGTCCACACATTGATTACTCGATCTTCACCAACTTGATTTGATGCAATTTTGAAAGTCTCATGTTCGGGTATTGGGTCACTTGGCGGTGCTTCGTTCTTACAGCTTGTACAAGCTAAAATGATGACGATGAGGTGGTAATAAATGAACTTCATATTTTATATTTTATGTGTTAATGAATGCTATTTGTTCGAGATTTCCATTTCACTAATATCTTTACTCATAGGTAGTCATAATTTTTTCAATATTCAAGCTATTTGCCATTGCACTAAATATTGAATAATACTCTGCTTTGTTTTTATACAACTCTTCATGGGTACCATTCTCAATACATTCTCCTTGCTTGAGGACAATAATATTGGATGCATCTATAATTTGCGAAATGCTATGCGAAACTATTATTACGGTTCTATCTTTTTTAATAGCATCAATACTTTTTTTAATTTGTTCGGTGGCTATAGCATCCAAATTAGCTGTTGGTTCATCCAAAAAAATGATCGGTGGATTCTTCAAAAATAATCTTGCTATCGCGATTCTTTGTTGCTGACCACCTGACAACAAGTGCGCATCAGATTCATAACCCAAAGAAAGTTCCATTATTTGGTTATGAATATAGGCTTTTTGGGCAGCTTCTACCACTTGTTCCTTGGTAGCATTTTCAAGTCCATAGGCAATGTTTTCATGAATTGTCCCTTTGAAAATATGGTTTTTTTGTAATACCAAACCAATTTTGCTTCTTAGAAAATGGGTGTCGTACTCCTTCAGGTCTATGCCATCTAAAAAAATATGTCCCGACTGTGGCTCATAAAACTTATCCAACAAATTAATGATCGTACTTTTTCCTGCGCCACTCAATCCGACCAGTGCCGTAATTTCATTGGGATTTATGGTGAAATTTATATCCTTCAAGGCTTGATGTCCATTTGGATATCTGAAGTTTACATTTTTTAATTCAAATAAGCCCGTTATTTTTTCAGGTTTATAATTGCCTGAAATTTCTACTTCATGTTTAGATTCTATGATATCAAAAAATCCTTCAGAATAGATCAATGCATCGTTTACCTCATCATATATCCTATGTAATTGTTTGATAGGCGCAGATACATTAGAAAATAACATAATGTGAAACATAATGGCTCCTAAGGACATTTGGCCATTTAGTACAAAATAAGCCGTCAAAACGATGATAATAATCACACCAAATTGTTCTATAAAACTTTTCACACTATCAAAAACAAAACTCACTTTTCTGGTTTGCATTTGATTCTCAGTCATGTCAAATTGGATTTGGGCATGTTTATCAGCTTCTACTTTTTCGTTAACAAAACTTTTGATCACGGTAATAGATTCTATCAGATTGATAATTCGACTGCTTTTACTTTCTCTATATGTTCGCATATTTCTACGAAATCCACTTAGTTTTTTCGCTTGAAGATTGCTTACCCAAAAATAAAATGGTATCATAATGAGGCCAACCAGACCCACATAAAAATTTGCATAAAACATGACACTAAGTGCCACTATTGCATTGGTAAATAAAGGTAAAATATCTATAAAAAAATTTTGAATAAGTCGCGTCAAGCTCGATATCCCAAGATCTATCCGTGTTTGAAGTTTTCCACTATCATTTTCGGTAGAATTATAAAAGGCTAATCTGTAGGTTAAGATTTTTTCAATAATTGCTTGAGACAAGTCTCTACTTATAAAAATTCTCAGTTTTTCTCCATAAAATTTTTGCCCAAATTGAATTAAAGCGTTCAACATTTCCTTTGAAAATAGTATCAAACTTATAAACAATAAGAGTGCAAAACCATCTTTCAAAGCTTTTTTTTCTACCATCAAGTCACTGATAGAGTCAACAGTATATCGTAAAATGAATGCATTGACTTGAGCCGCAAATGACCCCAAAAGTGTAAGGATAAAAGTAAAAACGATAATTTTTTTATATGGCTGTATAAAAGGTATTATTTTTTTTAACAACTGGGTTATAGACATATTGCTTCTTTAATTAACTGAAGTAATTTACCCTAGTAGATATAATACAATGGCTGTATTCTAATAATCTTATACTCGCACGGATTATAAACACTTGCTAACCCATTCATTTCCAAAACTATAAATCATCATTAAAACTTTATACAATCATATAGCCCATTGACACATGTCGCATCATCCCTGGTCACTATCAAGTTGAATCATCACTTTCAGGTACTATATCCCGACATCATCACTTCAAAGATAATAAATTGTTAGATTCAGTATGTTTTTTAGACAAAAATAAAAATATATATTTTGGATTTATAAATTCATAGAAATTCATAAGTTTAACTATTTTACGCTTCATCCAAGTAAGCCCTAACATTAGCAGAAAAGGTAGTCAAGTAAAAGGAAATAGACATTGCTACCAACAAAACAAAAATCGAGATTGAAAGTGATTTGATCATCAAAACACTACTCATTATAACAAATATGACAAAAAGTGTCAAAACTGAGACTATCTCTCTAATGTACTTCCATTTCCACAATAAGCCGATCACAAGGATGAAACCTAAGTTGTTACCAAAGATTTCAAATTTTCCACTTTGTTCCACAAAAAGTTCCTTGGAGAAATTACTTAAAATGGTAATCGTGAAAATAATGGTGGCAATTACATAAGTTTCAATTTTTCCTTGTTGATTTAGTGATATTGACTTCATATTTTTATAATTGTTTGTTGTTATTGCAAAATGTACTTTTGATTTTTTCTCGAATGGCAAATATACAACGGCGTTTTTATTCGTACAAACTTTGGCTGGCGACTTGAGCTAATTTGGCGTGAAATATATTTTATATGCGCTTTCTATTTACTATGGTTTGATGGGTAGGCTACAAGATTATACTTTCAGCTAAGAAAATCTTTATAATTTATACCACTTCTAAAACGCTATAATTTATTTTCTAGTTCCCCAAGCAAATGTTTGTCAAGTTCAATTTTAAGTACAAAATACTCGTTTTCTAGTTTGGATACATTATCAAATCTTAGGCTCAACGGAGTTTCATTCTAGGAACTTCGTGCCAAACTGCCAGTCTCGCCAAGGCTGGAAAACTAAGTTGTTTTCGGCAATTTTCATTCCTTTATTTTCAATTGCAATTCATTTCTCCTTTTTTCATACTTATTTTTAGCATCTAAAAACATTGCTCTTCTATTATTATGGTTTTTTAAACTCCAAATTCCAGCAATAACAATCACCATTCCTACAAGAATAAATGGTGGAAACATTAAACCTGTTAAAATTGTGCATATTATGCCGAAGATAATTACAATTATTTCCATAAATGAAGTAAGTGTTCCGTTAGTATCAGGTAAAGTCCCATTTACCATAAAATTTGGGAGATTATTATTCCATTCTCTATCTAACATTTCGATTTCAGCGTAAATTTGAGAGTAGTTCTGTCTATGATTTTGTTCTCTTGCGTCGCTTGACCCTTCTTTTTCTATTGTAAAGTAAGAAGTTTCAGTTTTTACTATTTCTAATAAAGAACTACAATTATTACATGTAACATATTTAGTAATTTGAGTTACTTCAAGTAAATTACCACAATTGTTACAATTGATATTGAGATGTTTTATATTCATTTTCAGGTATAAATTTTCGATATGTAAATATTTGCCATTTTCTGAGCAATAATTTTTTTTCTTACATCAGGTTCATCATAATATATCATGTTTTGGACTTCATTTCAAATTTAAGAGTTCAAAGATAATAAATTGTTTGATTGGGTAGTTTTTACAGTAAAGAAATTTTTACAAATTCCCTCAAAAAAGTTCTTTCCAATTCCTACTCATAATTCCACTTGCTGATGCGTAGCTGATATCTTTTTTCGGAGACATTCCATTTTGATTTGTCAATCGTAGATTCTAGTTGTTCTTCTTCCATATCATTGATCATATTGCCAAAAAAATCTAAGCCCGTCTGCCTTTCTACCTCGTCGATCGGCACCATGTACTCTTGGAGTCTGCGCTCTGACATCTCATGTGGGATGATGAATGCGATGCCTTTTTTCTCAGGTTGTGTATAATCAAGCAGTACTTTATAGAAAGCTGATGGCACGGTGACTTTGCTTGATTTACCTATGGTTTTTATTGGGTTAGATAGGATCGGGCCTGTGATGATGTATAAGTTTTCGGCCTTGTATGTCCAGTCTCTTATATTTTCTTCGAGTTCTTTCCAAATGCCATTATTGACTTGACGGAGTTGTGGCGACATATTGCTCATATAAAAGGATTCGTACATAGCTACCGAGTCAAATGCCATATCTCCAGCGGGAGCCATATGTCCACGAGTATATCCAGAATTGCTGTAATCTCTATGATGCGCCGACTGACTTTGTACCAACGGATCTTCCATAAAATCTCTTTGACGCTGTACATTTTCGGCATTCAGCATGGTGCGATCCATGTGATAGGCGACCCATTCCGCTTGTTCGGCGCTTTCTTTGTACGATAGCGAGTAATACTTATGATGGACGATCTCGCCAGTTGACGTCGGCAGAAAAGTTCTCAGACTGTAATCTTCTCCACTAACAGGATTGGCATCAGGTGTTGTAAAGTCGATTTGATTCTTAAAATAATAACCACCACCTACAAGGGCTAAAACCGCAAATATCAAGCCTACTACCATTCTGAAGGTCGTTTGTAAGCCTTTGTTTTCTCGCCCGTGATTTTGTCTGAATTGTGCCATCGATTTTAGAGGTTGGTTTCCTTTCTTTTCATTTTAGGCAGATTGCGAACGACCATTTGTACGGTATCAGAAAGGCGCTCTTCGAATAATATAAGTTTGTTCTTTTTCATATCCTTAAGAATGTCTTCATTATAATGTCTAATAGTAATCAATTCAAGGTCATTGTCGGTGATCATTTTGAATTCGGCACCCAGTTCTGATTCGAATTTTTTGATACGATCGGGACTATTATTTACACAAACCGTAAAGCTGATGGCTGTATTTCGCATCATATTGACCTTGAGTCTATACTTGGCCAATAAAGAAAAAATCATACTCAAGTGGTGCTCAGCCACGAACGAAAAGTCATTGGTAGAAATATGCAACAATGTCTGATCCATTTCGATGACGACTACTGGCGGATAGCTTAGTTCCTTCTCATCACTGATGATCGTTCCTTCGCTGGATGGATCCAAAAATGGCCTTACGTACAGAGGAATTTGTTTATTTTGAATAGGTTTGATTGTTTTTGGATGGATGACTTTTGCGCCGTAATAGGTCATTTCGATGGCTTCTTTGTACGAAAGTCGTGGCATCATAATCACTTCTTCAAAAATACGTGGATCTCCAGTCAATACACCGGGCACATCCTTCCATATATGCATACTCTCTGCATCCAAGCAATACGATAAGATAGCTGCCGTATAGTCGGAGCCTTCACGACCTAATGTAGTGGTGAAATTCTCAGAAGTACTGCCTATAAATCCTTGTGTGACAATGATTTGGTGGTTTTCGAGCAATGGATTTATTTTGCTGATTGCATTTTTTTGAGTGCTATCCCAGATGATTCTAGCATCGCGAAATGTATTGTCGGTAGCTATGACATCACGCACATCCAACCATTGGCTTTGAAGCTTTAACGTCGTCAAATAATGGCCCAAAATCTTGGAAGATAATAATTCGCCCATAGACACAATTTGGTCATACGTGTAATCAAAATCTTCATGTGGCACTTCTTCTAGTATCCACTCTATTTCGACAAAAACATCATTGATATCATCGATCACCGCTTGTCCATCATCAAAAAGATCGGTAATAAGTGCGATATGTGCTTGTTTGACATCATCAAGAAGTGAATAAGCTCGTCCATCCTGCGCATAGTAACTTTTGACCACTGCTTCGAGTGCATTGGTAGTCTTGCCCATAGCGGAGACAACAAGTACTATTTTACCTTGTTTAAAAGTGGACATGATTTGTCCCACATTTTTGAATCCTTCTGCATCTCTGACCGATGCACCACCAAACTTAAAGACTTTCAATTTCATAATATACACGACATCTTTCGATGAAAAAAATTTCCGTAAAGGTACAGAGAAATAAAATATTATTAAACATATCACTTGTTTTAGTAGTCAGAACGAATTTTTATTTGGTGAAATTAGCTTGGTTTTTTAAAGCACAGTTTAAGTCACTTATATTGGTGATGTGCATCAGTTGTCTAATTCTAATATATGCGTTTTATTTCTTAATTTTACCCGCTAATAAGTACAAAAAGTATCATTTTATGAATCAGATACATGCAGTTTCGGTGTTTTGTGGATCGTCGTCAGGTAATGAAGGAATTTTTGAAACATCAGCACGTAAGCTTGGTGAATTTTTAGCCAAAAATAATATCACGCTCATCTATGGTGGTGCCAAAGTAGGCCTCATGGGCGCCGTAGCTGATGGCGCTATATTAAGTGGTGGAAATGTAGTGGGCGTGATTCCAGATTTTATTCGCAACAAGGAAATAGCGCATGAAGGCATCACTGAGCTCATCATCGTGAAATCTATGCACGAACGCAAAACCATTATGTACGAAAAATCTGATGGCGCTATCATCTTACCAGGTGGCTTCGGCACGATGGATGAGATGTTCGAACTCCTTACTTGGGGCCAATTGGGATTACACACCAAACCCATTGGTATCCTGAATATCGATGGATATTATAATGATCTGCTAAAATTTATCGATCATATGGTAGTCAAAAACTTGCTTAGAGTATCTAATCGAGAAATGCTTTTGATAAGTGACAATATCGATGATTTGTATAGCAAAATGGCTGAATATGAAGCACCAACTAGAGCCAAATGGATCAGCAAGGAGCAAGTTTAAGGTTAAACATCTTGTTTGTTTTTGGTGTTTGTAGATGGTTAAATTAATGATAATTTGAAGATTGTAAATCTAACAGTTGCAGGCGGATACAAACCAGAAACGGAGATTACCCGATTTTTTGGGAAAGACTCATTACCAAATGGGGCTACATCCTTTAGGAAAAAAGGAATCGGTGGATTGACTTTTTGGGATCCACAAGATGAGGATCGCAAACACAAATTCAAATGTATCATGGTCGCTTTTCCAGATGGGTTAGGTGTTTACTGTCGCAATCATAGGGCCAACTATCTCGTCTTAATTCACAAAAGAGAATTGAAATCTATTGACTTTGTCAAAGAGCAAGATACCATAAAACCTTATGCATGGTCATTGTATTCATTGATGATGAAGGCTGGCATTTCTTACCATACCGCATCAAAATATCTAATGCCAGTGGAAATAATCCATCATGATTTTGCCAAATGTATCTTGCGTACAGAAGAAACGATTTTGACTTTTGAACTTGACAAAGCCCATCCTGACAAGCTGATTTCGTTTTTAAAAGAACATCATTTTCAAGACATTCTGAATAACAAGATCCTTTCACCCAAAATAATTGCAGACAAATGAAAAGAGTAACTGGCATTGGTGGCTTGTTTTTTAAAACTTCAGATCCTGAATCTACCAAAAGTTGGTATGAAAAACATCTGGGCATAAAAATGGATGCTTATGGCGCTGTTTTTATTTCACGAAAGCCC
>CALFYH010000166.1 GCA_937952155.1 uncultured Saprospiraceae bacterium | reverse complement strand
AGTCTATGTCAGTCTGCGGGCCAGCTATTGGTATTAACCAAAATTCAAATACAACAACTGAATGTAATGCAAATCCATCTTCATCAAGAAATTATACCAAGAAAAAGTGTTGTTCACACAAAGAAAAAAGCAATCAGAAAAAAGATACAAAAAAAGGATGCTGCGGTGATAATTGTCAGTGCTTGACTTGTGCAAAGGTTTTTATACCAATGTTTCAATACACTAGAATTAATATAGAGGATCAAACAACACCAGCCAAAAAAGTAGTTTGTCCCGTCTTTTTCCATGGATTTGATTTCCACGCTTCTATTGGCTATCCGCCGAATATTTAATTTTCACTAATACACAGGGATAAGTGTGCCCTGAATTCAAATTATTCAGTTTTTCAATGGGTTGAATGAATTGTTTTATTTAGAAAATTAAATATATTTCAATGACTAATTTATATAAAAAGATAAGCACTGTCATAATTGGTGCTTTTATAACTGTTGCACAAATAATAGCACAAAATCAACACGTTTTCAAAGTAAGTGGGACTTGTGGTATGTGCAAAGAAAGAATAGAAAATGCTGCAATAGATGTTATAGGTGTAACTTCTGCAACTTTTGATATTGAAAAACAAGAACTCACAGTAGATGTTCAGCCCGTTTTTCAGAAAAAGGAACTTATCGATGCAATGTTGGCAGTTGGACATGATGCTGAAGGTCTAGTTTCGTCTGAAGAAGCTTATAAAGTACTTCCTGACTTCTGTAAGTACAAAGCCGAAGAAACCGAACATTCAGATCAAAATGCACTTGACCATGACGAACATGATGGACATAATCATGACGAGAATGATGGCCATGATAATAGCAAAGTATCTAAAAATGTTCTTTCTGGAACCGTTTTTGAAAAAACCGAAAAAGGTGCAATGATGCCGTTGATCGGTGCAAACATTCAATGGAAAGATGGCACTGGCGGCACTACTTCAGATCTATCTGGTGAGTTCTCCATTGAATATCCAGGCAAAAAAGACTATTTGGTCGTGAGTTATGTGGGATATAGTCCCGATACTATCTTGATCACCAAACCAGGTAAAGTAAATATTGTCATTTCTACACCCAATATTTTGGATGCTGTAGTCATAACTCACAAAAAAAGACCCACTGAAATTTCATATCTTGAAACGGTAAAAGTTCACCAAATATCAAGCAAGGAATTATTGAAAGCTGCATGTTGCAACTTGGCGGAAAGTTTTGATACGACTCCGGCGGTAGATGCATCATCGACAGATGCAGTTACTGGTACTCGAAAGATAGAAATGCTTGGATTGGCTGGGCCTTATGTCCAAATCACACGCGAGAATATGCCTGATGTACGAGGTTTGGCAGCATTACAAGGCTTGTCATTTACACCTGGACCATGGATAGAGAGCATGCAGCTCAATATGGGTGCAGGGTCTGTTGTCAATGGTTTCGAAAGTATCACAGGACAGATCAATGTCGAAATGCGAAAGCCTTGCCACGAAGATAAGTTGTATTTAAATGCCTATGCAAGTCAGTCAGCAAGATTGGAGATGAATACTTTTTCGAAAAATGAAATTAATGACCGATGGAGCACTTCTACTCTTTTGCATGCTTCTAATCGATCACTCAGACGGGATCATAATCACGACGGCTTTTTGGATATGCCATTGGGCAAACAGTTTGGCTTTGTAAATCGATGGAAATGGACAAATAATGCGGGTCAGGAAGGACAGATAGGCATGAAGCTCACATTTGCCGATAATGTAAGTGGCCAAAATGATTTCAATCCATTAAGATCAGCCAGAAATCAAGTTTGGGGCGCAGATATGACTACAAATAGGGCTGAAGTATGGGCCAAAAGAGGATTTGTCAATCTTAATACACCTTACAAAACTTTAGGTTTTCAATTTTCGGGTGTTTATCATGACCAAAAATCACAATTCGGTCTCAGAAGGTACGATGCGGTACAAAAGTCCTTGTATTTTAATATGATTTATCAAAGTATCATTGATAATACAGATCATCAGGTGCGAATGGGAACAAGTTTTCAATATGATAATTTCAATGAAACAGTCGTAAATGAGCAATTTCTCCGCAATGAATGGGTGCCTGGTGTCTTTGGAGAATATACATACAAAGGTTCAGAAAAATTCTCACTTCTTGTAGGTGGACGGGCAGATTATCACAATAATTATGGTTTGTTTTTCACACCAAGACTAAATGTCAGGTATGCACCTTCAGAAAGTACTGTATTCAGACTTGCAGGCGGACGTGGACAAAAGACGGCAAGTATTTTTGCAGAAAATATAGGTGTTTTTGCTAGCAATAGAGCAATCATTGTCGAAGGTGGAGACAAAACCAAAACACCTTATGGTCTTGATGCAGAAGTTGCTTGGAATTTTGGGGTAAGTGCGACCCAAGAGATCCGTTTGGGTACTAAAGTTGTGTCTTTATCTGCAGACTTCAATAGAATCGAATTCACAAATCAGATTATTGTTGACTTAGATAGGACAGCAAGACAAGTGGTCTTTTATAATCTAAATGGACAATCATATTCCAATAGTTTGCAACTTCAGGCCGAAATAAGCCCAGCATCTTGGGTAGATCTTAGGTTTGCATATCGATATAATGATGTGAAAACCACATACGGGAAAGAATTGCTTCGCAAGCCATTGGTATCACCTGAAAGGGCTTTTGCAAATATCGCACTAAATCCAGGCAAAGGCTGGAGCTTCGATTATACAATCAATTGGCTTAGTTCTGTAAGAATTCCATCAACTGCTGCCAATGATGCAGCACATCAGTGGGATACCAAATCTCCAGCATTTTTCCTAAGCAATGCACAAATCAATAAGTCTTGGAAAAACAATTTCGAAGTATATATTGGTGGCGAAAATTTAGGTAATTATCAACTGCAACATCCTATTATAGCGTCACATGCGCCATTTAGTCAGTATTTTGATAGTTCGCTAGCATGGGCTCCGACTATGGGTATCAATTTATATGTTGGCATCAGATATAGTTTGAAGTAGTATTTTGTCTGAAAATACAAAGAATAGGACGATAATTTTATTAAATTCTTGCAGGAATGGATAATATTGCATCAAAATAAAATATCATGCAAAACGCACACGAAATTGATTTTAAAATATACGGTGAAGAGATGCAATACGTCGAGATCGAGCTGGATAATGGCGAAACTGTGATTGCGGAGCCGGGATCGATGTTGATGATGGATGAGGACATCGAGATGACCACTATTTTTGGAGATGGATCGGGAGAAAATCAGGGATTCCTTGGCAAACTCATGGGTGCAGGGAAGCGACTTCTTACTGGAGAAAAGCTTTTTATGACTGCTTTTACCCACACAGGAAGTGGAAAAGCGCAGGTATCATTCGCCTCACCTTATCCAGGCAAAATCATAGCCATCGACCTTTGTGATTATGATGGCAAAATCATTTGTCAAAAAGATGCTTTCCTTTGTGCGGCACAAGGTACAAGCGTAGGTATAGAATTCTCAAAGAAAATGGGTCGTGGATTTTTTGGTGGTGAAGGGTTCATCATGCAAAAACTCGAAGGTGACGGACTAGCTTTTATGCATGCTGGTGGTTACATCACAGAAAAAACCCTTACGCCAGGTGAACATTTACGGGTAGATACAGGATGCTTAGTGGCTTATTCACAGACGGTAGATTTCGATATAGTTTTTGTCAAAGGTGTAAAAAATGTCCTTTTCGGTGGTGAAGGTTTGTTTTTTGCAAGTTTGATAGGACCAGGGAAAGTTTGGGTTCAGTCATTACCATTCAATAGACTTGCCGATCGCATCATGTCCAAAGCCGGAAGTTATGGTGGCAAAGAGGAAGGCAGTGTTTTAGGCGGCTTGGGCAAAGTATTGGACGGAGATGGCTGGTAATGTCCATATTATCAAAGAAAAAGTATTGTACAAAGGCTGGTCAGTCCTGAAGCAATACATCATATCTTATACACGACGAGATCATAAAGTAGAGCAGCAAATCCGTGAAATCTACAATAGTGGAGACGGAGCTGCAGTTTTGCTTTATAATCCTGATGAAAGAAAAATTTTACTTATACGTCAATTCAGACTTCCAGTCTTACTTCATGGGCATCCAGACGGATTTATTATAGAGTGTTGTGCTGGTATGTTGGATAATCTCGATCCAGAGGCTGCAATTATCAAGGAGATAAAAGAAGAAACGGGCTATAAAATCAACCATGTAGAAAAGATATATGAAGCCTTTGCAACTCCAGGTGCGCACATGGAAAAAATCCACTTTTATACAGGCATTTATAACGCAAATATGAAGGCAAATATGGGTGGCGGACGAAGTGCAGAGCAAGAAGATATCGAGCTGGTTCAATACAATTATAGTGAAATTCCGATCTTGCTCGAGTCAGGACAAATTATCGATGCAAAAACAATCATTCTCTTGCAGTGGGCTATGGGTAAATTGTTGTGAATGTAAATATCTTGATCCTAAATCAAATGCCATCTTTTCGTTTAAAAACTACAATATGATTTTCTGAAGATGGTTGTCTATTGGTCGCCTTTTCATCCCAATAAAACTCACCTTTATGTTCATTTGACACTTCAATTTGGCCCTTCATTTCATAATTTTTATCAATGTACTGAGGCATCCATTCAAATATTTTCCTTGGTGAATCAGGATATTCCATCCAAGAAAGGCCAACTTTAACAAAAACTATAAATTTAGGTTTATTTTTCTCTATTTCTCGAATCATTTCTTCCTGCATTTTGACGTTATAGTCCTGCTTTTCCATCATACCATATGTATAAATATGTCCTGTAGCCGAAATCCTATCCGCATAGACCAAAATCTGCGGTTCAGAGCCAAGAATAGCAATTTTGTCATCTGGAGATGAATTGCGCTTGATATAAGAAGCGATTTCTTTGGATTCCACAAATGGGTTGGTGCCATAAATATCCTTACTCACATTATTGATCGGCATCGAAATCCAATAAGGCTTATTGTGCTTGATTGAATAGCCTAGAATAACTGCCAAAAACACGCTTGCAAGGATAAATCCCTTAGGCGAATCCGTGGATGAATTAAATATCTTTTGAGCTAGAAAATCATAAAATATGCCAACCAATAAAGCCAATGATGGTATCCATGTAATAAAATAATGTTGCCTGAAATACATCCCTGGACAAATTGTAAGGAATGAAAATATAAAAAATAATAATGCAAATATCTTTAAGTTTCTATCCCAATTCGACTTCCAAATCACAGCTAATCCACCAATTGCTGAGATCCAAACCAATGGAAATTCCTTCCACATCGAACTAAATGATAGGTAAAACATCATTGGCGCATCTTTGAGTTGTACAACCGAGGTAGTATATTTGGTTGCATACTCCACAGTCCAAAACCAAAATTTGTCAAAATCTCCAAAGGTTAGAATCCATAAAATCGTAAGCAAATAAGGTATAAATACACCTAATGTATATAAAAGCCCAGATTTAATAAAAGGAAGAAACGAAAAATTATCTTTTTCATACAAAGTATAGAGCGTCAATATTCCACCAAATATGATAAAAAATACACCTTGCTGCTTCATTAGAAATGAGAATCCCATCATTATACCGAATATTAGGACATAAAGGATCTTGTTTGACTTTTGCCATTGGTACCAACACACCAATCCTGCCACCATAAACAAGGTTACAAAATGCGTAGCATGACCAGCAAAACCCAAAGTGGATTTGGCAGATACCATCAAGCCAAAAATAAAAGCCGTCGTTAATGCAATCGTACTATTAAAAACTTGTTTTAAAAAGTAAAAGATCATTGCCATTGTCATAAGTGTGGTCAATGTAACTCCCGTATGAATCGCTGTCGGAGATGATCCAAATATTTTGATTATACCTGCATACATCCAGTAAGTGCCTGGCAACTTCATGTTATATCCGTCGGTATATGGCATTAGACCTTTAAGGATCAATTGTCCCATATAGGCAAACTCACCTTCGTCTCGTTCAAATGGCATCGCTGCTACTCGTGATCTCAATAATACTATAATGATCATGCTTACGGCCAATAAAATCCAAGTCCAATTTTTATCCTTTGTATTGTTTAACTCTACGGTTTTTATCCTATTTTTCACTTCACTTTAATTTTTATAATTGACTAAAACACCGAAATCCCCTTTGTGTTTCCTCTCGATTCCTCTTAAAAATGTGTTAAAATTATATAAAAGACCGAAATAACAAAGTATTTCTATCTACATTTAAAACTTATTAAAAATTTAAGTTCTTTACTATCTAAATTTAAATTTACTTCTATGAGGATAATTTCCTTTTTTATAGTTTGCTGTGTTTATATTAATGGGGCTTTCGCCCAAAAATTTGATATCACTGGCACCATAAAAGATACCCTTGGACAGCCACTGGTCGCCGCGACAGTAATGTTGATGGACAAAGATTCTTTGCTCCTTGAATACACACAAACTGACTTAAAAGGAGCGTTTGAGTTTAAATCCATTCGCGAAAAACATTGCATCATAAAGACTTCATATCTTGGATATTTCCCATTGACAAAAGTTGTACATTATACTGGTCAAAACATCAATCTCGGCACTTTATATATGGAAGAAATAGCCAAAGAACTTATGGAAATTGTAATAAAAGAAGCCAAAGCACCATTAAAACTTCGTGGCGATACTGTAGAATACGATGCCAGCCAATTCAAGGTACCCAAAGGTTCTACTTTGGAAGAGTTACTCCGCAGATTGCCGGGATTAGAATTGAGTCAAGAAGGAGACATTCAGGCCGATGGCAAAGGCGTCACAAAACTTACCGTGGATGGTAAAACATTTTTTAGTGACGATCCAAAATTCGCTATCAAAAATTTACCAGCTGAAGGTGTCTCTAAGGTTCAGGTTTTTGACAAAAAAGATGAAGAAGCATTGCTTACTGGCAAGTCCACTGCAAGTGAAGAAAAAACCATGAACGTGGAGTTAAAGGAAGAGTTTAAAAAAGGTGGCTTCGGAAAAGTAACCGTTGGTGGCGGATCGATGTCCAGAGGTGATCTCAAAGGCAATTACAACAAATTTGATAGCAAAAACCAAATTTCATTCGTCGGTATAGCCAATAATACTGGAAGAAATGGATTGTCTTGGGATGATTATCAGGATTTTATGGGTTCTAAAAGTTGGGATGACAATAGTAATTACGACTATGGATTTGGTGGTGGATTTGTTAGATATTTTGGGTCCTCATCGAGTTCCAATCTAGAAAGTAAGGTCAGTGACGCTTTTTTTTCAGGCAATAATGGAGGATTTCCTACCAATCTCATTGGCGGTGTAAATTATAACTACGACCATAAAAAACAGAAATTTTCGGGTAGATATTTTTTCCAAAATACTGGCAATGAAAAAGAAGTATTTACCGATACACGTACATTCTTGACTGACTTTACTCAAGACAACAACAAATACAATAAAGATAACAAAGGAAGTATAAATCATCGAACTGAGACCAAATATCAGTACGATATCGATAGCTTTCTTACTGTCATAGCCACATTGGATGCTGCAATCGTCAATGCGGATAATACTTCGGAAGGAACTTCCACGCTGAGAAGAGATGAAATCTTGCGAACTAGTAGTAGTACTTATGAAAACACTTCTGATTTGTCAGGTAGATTGCTCAATACATCATTACTATTTAGAAAAAAATTCCGTAAGGCCGGTAGAGCCATAGGAATAAACGCATCATATCTCAAAACGGACATTTATGATGACCAAAAAAGATTTTCTGACAACTACTTTTATAATATTGCAGGTACAACTGATAGCAGTAAAATCATCAAACAATACAATAATGACACACTTGACAAATACGTCATCAAGGCCAATGCCATGTTTAGCGAGCCATTGTCCAAAAAGTTGTTTTTGAAAGTCTTTTACAACTTTAGTAGCCGTAATGAAAATGGCGTTCGGATAGTCAATGATGAGTCTCTAAATGGCTTGGAAAGAGTGAGAAATGATCTTTTGAGTCGGATTTATGAAAACAAAATCATCAACCAACGATCAGGTAGTTCACTGACTTTTTCTTCCAACGGTCAAAATTTTACCGTTGGAGGTGCATATCAGCAAGTTAATCTTAATGGAAAATATGAATCACCCAATCCATTGCTTGTTTATGATCCCGTGGACAATAAATTTTCGCGGTGGCTGCCATATTTTGAATACAATGGCAGTCTGAGTCGAAATACTTGGCTAAATTTTGATTATGAAAAAAGCGCCACTGAACCATCAATTGAAAACCTTCTTCCTGTTGTTGATTTTTCCAATCCACAATACATCACTGAAGGTAATCCTGACCTTAATCCTACACTAAATCATCAAGCGGGAATATGGTTCAACCATTCATGGCCCGCAGATGCGATTCGCATCAATGGTAATGCCAGATATACCTATTATGAAGATCAGATCATCACATCACAAATAGTGGACGAAAACTTGATAACAAGATCAAAACCAATAAATTATGATGGTGGCACACAATTTTGGACCAGTGCAGGATTTAGCTTTCCAATCAAAAGAAATAAACTCAAGATGCGGACTAATATTAGCAGATCAGTTGGAAAGTCATTTGCCTTTGTAAACAATGTACTCAATAAAACCAATACGGAACGCTGGTACCCTTCAGTTTATATTGATATCACTCCTTCTGAAAAGACAGCAATTTATGTCAGTTCCAATATTTCATTTACGACAACGGAATACGACATCAATACTTCACAAAATCAAACCATTGTAAATCAAAATTACAACGTAGATTTTAATACAAATTTTGGTAAAGGTTGGTTTTGGAATTCATCATTAAGGTATTCTATCTTCAAAAATGAAAGATTCGGAATAGAACAAAATATTCCCATCATAAATCTATCTTTGTATAAACAATTCCTAAAAGGCAATAAGGGCGAAATCAGGCTGGCTCTTTATGATGCTCTCAACAAGAATATTCAGATAAATCAGAGCACATCTGTTTCTAGGGTATTTGATTCGCGCACTTTGTCACTTGCCCGTTACGTGATGCTTTCTTTCTCGTACAATATCAAAGGAATGAAATCATCTGTAGCTAAAACCGATTATTGGTAAATCAATCAAAATCACAAAAATACTCTAAATACATGAAACACTTATTTATAAAACTTGTGCTTATTCTGTTATTTATCAATGTTTTATATATCCAAAGCTACGCACAAGGTGGCACTATTACCTATAATAAAAAATATAATTGGGCAAATGTAGCATCCAAAATGCCTTACCTGTCAGTAGAAGAAAAAGACCGTATCCTACTTACTTGGGGAAGTAATAAGGACTATAAAGGTACCGACTTCATACTTGCATTTACCAAATCTGCCAGTGTATATAAGCAAAAAGAGAAAGAAGAGAACTTTGGTTATTCATGGGGAGAAGATGAAGATGTCCTAGTCAGAAATTTCGATACACGCACTACAAAAGATGTAAGAGAGCTGCTCGGTAAGCTCTACATTATCGAAGGAGATATTCCAAAATATAAATGGAAAATCCTCAACGAACTCAAGGATGTAGCAGGATATGTATGTATGAAAGCGGAGACTATAGACACCGTATATAATAAGCCAATCACAGCTTGGTTTACTGACAAAATCAAGGTGCTTAGCGGCCCTGAAGGATTCGGTGGATTACCAGGTGTGATTCTTGAATTAAATTATAATAATGACGACATCAATATCATTGCTACCAAAATAGAGCTGAGTGATGTAGATCCAGTCCTTCCAATACCCAAAAAATATAAAGGTAAAAAATCCGATTATCAAGAATTTAATACCAAAAAGAAAAAACATTATACACTCAGTATTGAAGGCAGACGTAATCCATTTTGGGATCTTCGTTATTGATTTTCAAATGTGTATTTCAGGTTTAAAGACCTAAAACTTCTTTGACTTGTTGGGTATAACCTTCGGAAGTTATAAGTGTAGTCCTTTGCTTATCGTCCAACACCAACATTAGTCTGCCCTTGAAATATCGGTGTATCTCAGCTATCCATACTTTGTTTATAATGTAAGATCGATGTATGCGTATGAATTGTTCTGGTAGAATTTGTTCTAACGTACTTAGGGATTTTTCGCTGAGATAACTCTTATTGTCGGGAAGCGAGACAGTCACATATTTGTCGTCAGCCTTAAAATGAGTGATATCTTCAAAGTCTATCAATAAAATTTTATTGCCAGATTTTACAGCTAGCGAAGTTTGTTTTGGCTTGCGTTGTGCTTCAAAAAACAAGGTTGCCATTTTGGCATAGTCTGGCGGTGACTCTACTTGTTTGAAATGTGCGATTTTTTCTATAGCTTTCCTGAATCGGCTTTCTTCAAAAGGCTTGACTAAGTAATCTACCGAAAATACCTCAAAAGCCTGAACAGCATATTCCGCGTAAGCGGTGGTAAAAATCACCATAGGTTGATAATCCAAGGCGTTCAAAACTTCAAAGCCTGTCATATCTGGTAGGTGAATATCTAAAAAAATCACATCTGGACGAAGACTATTCACGGATTCGATACCTGCACGACCTGTATCCACATGGGTCAGTAAAGTGATGGCATCTGAATGAAGGCCCACCATATGCTTCAATCTAAGTATGGCTGGATATTCGTCCTCTATGATAATTGCGGTGTACATATCAGCAAAGAAACAACCAGAAATATAAGTTTCCAAATATTTTCTGACGAAACGGGATATTTGGGTGTGAATCGGAAAAATCTAGAGCCAAAGTATCATTACCTTACATGGTTAGATTCCTTTTGTGGTAATTGTCGCCAATAATAGATTTCCCTTTTCTTCAAGATAAAATGAAATTTGGTATAATTTTATTCGTCAAATCCTTCAGCAAAAAATTCTTTAATTGATATTTTATGGATTTCAATAATTTTCAATAATGTTTTAAAACTAATATTTGCTCCTTTTTCATATCTGCCATATTGTGCTCTGCTTAATTCATAGGTGTATGCAAATTGTTCATAATTACTAAAGCCCTTTGCTTTCCGCAATTGTTTTAATCTGTCTCCTAATTTTTTAAGATACTTTTTATGATCTATATTTATATCACTTTGCATGTCACAAAGTGATATAAAAAAGAAATTATATGGTACTACTTAAATGATACATTATAAAAGGTGTAAACGGCATGATTTTTGGTATACCTATATTATATTCAAATTTTTTATTTTGAAAATTGAATATATTTTAGCTATTAATTACGAAAGATCATAAGATTTGAAAAATATAAATAAAAATGTTAG
>CALFYH010000165.1 GCA_937952155.1 uncultured Saprospiraceae bacterium | reverse complement strand
CCATCAAATGCCCATAATCCATGGTACTGTACCTAAAATTATCATGAAGTAAGCCTGCTGCAGAATGCATGTGCAGTTTGCCTACTTCGTTCCTATCAAAACGCTGAGTTACAAAAAACTCTCTTCCTTTACTGCCCATCACTAAGTCGGATTTTGACATTTCTATACCTGCCGCCACTGCCATGACATAATAAGCATATTCAATATTGGCAATATCGGGTAAATCACTCGAAGATGGAAATTTTATAATACAGGGTTTGCTTCCTATATTTCCTTCAAAACTATCAGAAATAATACGCGTTTCAAAGTTAAAATTTATCAAAACTTTGGGCCGCGCACCACCTGACGATCCTCCCAATTGGTACAAAATATCAATTTTATCTTCCGTAGAGACATCTTCTAAAACATGTTTTGTTTCTGCATAAAGATGATCTATATCAAGATTATCAATTGTATTTAAATGGTCAAACAATTCAGGAAAATATTCAAGAGCTCCCATACCATATCGCCCAATCAAAGACAAACGGTCCAAAGGTGTGATGTCGCTAAGTTGTCTTTGATGGTGTTGGAAATACCTGTCCATCAATAATCTACCCCATCCATCAGGTAATGAATCAGCAAAAACACCATATAATGAGTCAAAAATATGAGTACTTGGCGTACTTATTTTATCATTAAAATCAAGAACAATGGGTGATAAATTCAGGCCTTTACCCAAAAAATCGCCATTATATTTAAAGTAAATTCTCTTTGTATCATCTAGTACAAGGCTACCTACATCATATACTTGTCCCTGAAGATTTAACTTTACCGATATTTTGGATATAGAACTCAAGAATTAAAAAGTTTTTCTAAGCGTTTCATGTCCACACCTGGTTCAAAAACTTTCATAAAATCTTCTAATCGATCTAGTAGATGTGCCAATTTTAGCAAAGATTCTAATGATATCTGTCCTGTAAGTTCAAATCTTTTTAAGCTTCCTAATGAGACTCCTGATCTTTGAGCCATCTCTGCTTGTGAATATCCCTTAGCCTTGCGCAATTTTCTGAATCTCTCCGCTAAGGCCGACTGGATATCTGATGGTATTGGCTTGACTGAATATTTATTCATTTTAAAAAATAGCTAATATATTGTACAAATATAACACTTTATTATGTAAATAGCTAATATATTGGCTATATGATCAATATATTTTTTATATTTTAAGAATTATATCAGATTTATAAAATGCTCCTTTCAATACCTAAGTATCTGATATTCAGTGGTCATAGTTTACTGATTACTGTAAATAGTAAACTATCCATTGATTGGTTTGGTTTATGTTATTGCTCAAGGTCTCAATATAATCCTTGCACTACACCTTTTATCTCTTGCTCATCGGACTTGGGATATATCAATAGTGCATTATCTTCGTCCACCACGATATAATTTTCTAGGCCTTTGATGACAACGTGCTTATGGTTATTGGAGACGACAATAACATCTTTTGAATCTATAAAATGGATGTTTTGGCCAACTGCAACTTTGTCATTATCTTCACTCAAATAAGCGTGTAAACTATTCCATGTACCCAAATCACTCCAACCAATGTCGGCTGGAATAGTAAAGACATTGTTTGCCTTTTCTAAAATCGCATAATCTACTGAGATCTTTTGGGTATCGGGATACACAGCATCTATATATGCTTGCTCATTTGCAGTTCCATATAATGTGGGTTGCTGCATCAAGACATCTAGGATTTGTGGCGCATTGATTTTGAACGAATTCAAGATAGTGGAAACACTCCATACAAACATACCTGCATTCCACAGGTAGTCACCTGAATCAAGATACACTTGTGCAGTGACATTATCGGGCTTCTCTTTAAAAGAAATCACCTTATAAATCTGATTACTATCTTCTGGATTCTTTTGGAAATTGATATACCCATAACCCGTGTCAGGCCTTGTTGGTTGGATACCAAGCGTCACTATTCCCGCATTTGTTGCTGCGAATTCAAACGCATGACTTAGTTTGTGTATGTATTCATCTTCCTTAAGGATGACATGATCAGATGGAAGTACGGCAAAAACGGCATCAGGATCAATGGAATTTATACGCAATGCAGTATAAGCAATACAAGGTGCTGTATTATTCATGCTCGGTTCGCAAAGGATGTTTTCTTGTGGCAACTCTGGAAGATGCTCCATCACCAAAGACTTGTACTTTCCATTTGTCACTATGAAAACTCGATCCGCAGGCACCAATCGTAATGCACGTTCGAATGTCATTCTGATGAGCGACTTACCTATGCCCAAGATGTCCAAAAACTGTTTTGGTCTTTCGTTTGTACTGGAAGGCCAAAATCTACTACCTACACCTCCAGCCATAATGGCTATAAATCGGGTATTACTCATTTAATTTTTAGCTTAGATAACAAAAATTATACAATGTTTATTTAACAGTGATAAGATGGCTACTGTTCAAAGTCATCACACCAATTGGATTACATTTATTTTCCAAATCAAATTCAACCAAAATATGTCTAAAGGCATCTACAGAATCGGGAGCAACAGCGATCAATAAGCCACCGCTGGTCTGCGGATCTGCCAATATATTTAAGATGTTTTTTTGATTATCCTCATCTGTGACTAAAATATGATGGCCATAAGCTTTCAGGTTTCTGCCAGTACCACCTGGCACTGCATTTTGCTCGATCAATTCAATCAGTGAAGCATGGATCAAAGGTACTTTGTCAAACCAAACTTCTGCACATACGCTACTACCTTCGCACATTTCCGTAAGGTGACCCAATAGTCCAAATCCTGTAACATCGGTCATCGCATGGACTCCTTTGAGTCGTCCCAAGGCCTCTCCTACCTTGTTTAATTGCATCATCTGTTGAGCTGCTAGATCTTTCAACTCGTCGCTGATTAGTCCTTTTTTTTCTGCAGTGGTCAGGATGCCTACGCCCAAAGGTTTTGTCAGAAAAAGTAGGTCTCCTGCTTGAGCTTGATTGTTTTGTTTTACGTTTTCGATAGGTACTAAGCCATTGACTGCCAAACCAAAAATAGGTTCCGGCGCATCAATGCTGTGTCCACCTGCGAGCGAAATACCTGCTTCCAAACAAATACTTCTGCTGCCCTCTATCACTCTTTTTGCTACTGAAGGCGCCAGTTTATTGATTGGCCATCCCAATATGGCTATTGCCAATACAGGCCTTCCACCCATGGCATAGACATCACTTATAGCATTGGCGGAAGCTATCCGACCGAAATTGTACGGATCATCGACGATGGGCATAAAAAAATCCGTGGTACTGATGAGCGCCTGACCATTGCCCAAATTATAAACTGCGGCATCATCCTTGGAGTGATTGCCTACTATCAAATTTTTATTGTCTGGTGGCGATAGCTGGGTATGTAGAATTTCTTCCAATATATCTGGAGCTATCTTACAGCCGCAACCTGCACCATGTGAATATTGTGTCAGTTTAATATCTTGCATATTATATTTATTTTGGGTCTAAGACCAATGAAATTCATTTGACTAGGATACATTTTGCTACTTTGAAATAAAATCCAACAATTTCTGTGCGTTGGCTTCAAAGTTTATATTTTCACAAGCCACAAATGATATTTGCTTGTTCGATCCGCTTTTCTTATCAAGGCTGCGCATGTAAAATTTGTCGTAATATTTCAGTAAAATATCAAAGGCTTCACTGATTTTATCTTCAGAAAGGAAATTTACTGCATTTTTGGTTTCTAGACCGCCAAGGCGTTTTTGTATTCTTTGTGTTGCACTAATTAATCGCTCCTTGTCCAATGTACCATATTCAGAAAGTATATATTGTAATCTTGCTGCAAATGGTATTTCCAAAAAATAAACAGGTGACTTGCCCATTGTCTTGTACAAATCACCTGGTATATTTACATTGCCGATACGTTGACATTCATCTTCCACCCAGATTACGGGATTTGAGCGTGATTTATGAAACAGATCCATTGCGAGCATATTTTCAAACATTTCCTGCGATGGCTGCTCTGGCATTCCTATATTCCCAAAAGCAGATCCTTTATGTGATGCTAAACCTTCGAAATCAATAAAAAATTGACCTTTTTTGTTCAATTCGTGAAGAATAACTGTTTTTCCAGATCCCGTTTTCCCTCCTAAGATGTGGAAATTGTATTCTTTAACAAATTGTGCGTTTGCCCATTGTCTGAATGTCTTATAGCCACCTGTCAATAATTTGACTTCAAAACCATACAAATTCAAAAGCCACGCTACGGCCTGACTGCGCATACCACCACGCCAACAGTGTACAATCAAAGACTTGCCCTTCTCGCTTTTATCGCAAATGTCTTCTGCCTTCCCTACCAAGCTCCGCATCTTGGGTCCGAAATAATCAAGTCCGATTTTGATCGCTTTCTCTCTACTCTGCTGCTTATATGCGGTACCAATGACAGCTCTCTCCTCATCATCAAATAATGGAAAACTGACAGCACTTGGTATATGCGCATGCTTATACTCACCTGGCGAACGAACATCCAAAATAGGAAGCCGATCCAATGATAATAAGCCGTGGATGTCGATGGTGGAATAAGTCAAAGTGGATTTATATATTTCTTTTAGATGGTTTATTTTAATGGGTAAGCGAATTCAATTTTGCAACCTTTTCTTAACTTGTAATCGTATCCATTCCCTTCTTGCAAATTGAATTTGTTAGGTCAAAAAGTAAAACTGCCATAATTCCCTCTTATAAAGCCTGTAAGGCGATGCCTTTTGCCATTAAATGATTTCACCTGCCCACAATTTTTCTAAAAAGACCCGCCATGGATAAATCAATATTTCATTGGCTTGTCTTATATATGGGTCATTTGAAACAATTATTTGTTTTTTGACTGCGTACTCTTCTGCAAATGCTTTAAGTCCCTTAAAATGCTTATTATTAACATTTTCAGTAGCTTTAACTTCAATAGCACATTCATGATCACCAAGGATAAAATCAACTTCTAATTGCGATGAAGTATGCCAAAACTGAATAGGAAACTTCTTACCTGAATACTGGGCATAAGCTTTGAGCTCCATGTAAATGTAATGTTCGAATGAATGGCCTGCATCCACTGAACCCCATTCAATATGCTTTCTTTTTAATAGAAAATTAGCAATACCAATGTCAAAAAAGTAAAACTTCGGGGCTAAAACAACCCTCCTCTTTGGTTTTTTTTGGAATGATGGAACAAAACTTCCAAGGAGTGTTTCTTCCAAGATTTGATAGTACTCTTTGATAGTAGTACTTGCTACACCACAATCCTGAGCTATGTTAGTATAATTTACAAACTCCCCATTTGCAAAAGCAGCTTTGCCCAAAAATCTTGAAAATATTTCTGCATTAC
>CALFYH010000164.1 GCA_937952155.1 uncultured Saprospiraceae bacterium | reverse complement strand
CATTTTTGCATCTACATTTGATGTTTCTACCTTTGATGTTTCTACCTTTGATGTTTCTACCTTTGGTGTTTCTATTTTTTTCGCACGTTCATATTGACAACACTCTGGAAGACTAGCATACACATCATCAGGCGCAATAAATTGGTCACTATCGTATCCAGCCAGAGCAATTCGTTTCAATATTTCATCTTGATTGGTACGACTTGAATCGTAGGTAAGTGTCGCCATTTTTGTATCTTTATCCCAATCCACTTTGGCTAAACCACTAGCATTCCCTGCTTTTTCTATAGTCTTTTCGCACATACCACAATTACCATAAATTTTTGCGTTTACGGTACTAGCATTTTTGATTTGTGCATTGCATGAAAACATAGACAATATCATTGTCGTTGCCATACATATTTTTGATATTAAACTCATGATTATTATTTTAATTATTGATAAATTCGATGTTAAATCCAGCTGACTGGACTTGATAGATTACTTCATTTAGGTCGATACTTTCTGAATGCACAGTCAGAATTTTTTCTTTATTTTCTGTGTCCACATTCCATTGATCAATGCCATTTGCTTCATTGAGAAACGGCGTAACTTTCTCCACACATCCGCTGCAATTGATGTTGGTTTTAAATTTTAAAGCTCTACTTACTATGTTCATTTTTACAAAATTTATATTTAAAAATCTTTATGCAAAATTATATCAGAAATCCCAAAGCATTATTACAGTATTTTTGATTAGACTTGTAAGATTTTGGGTTGTTCAAATTTTATATTTTAATCTCAAGCTATTGGCTACTACACTCACACTGCTCAAGGCCATTGCACCACCAGCAATCATAGGATTGAGTAAAAATCCTTTTATTGGGTACAAAATACCCGCTGCAATAGGTATTCCTATCAAATTATAAATAAAGGCCCAAAACAGATTTTGTTTAATAGTGCGAACGGTCGCTTTGGATAGAAAAATGGCATCCGAAAGTTTAGTCAGATCAGATGAAATAATGGTCATCTTGGCTACATCCACCGCAATATCGCTGCCTTTGCCCATGGCTATACTTACATCTGCCTGAGCCAATGCCGTGCTATCGTTTATACCATCACCTACCATTGCCACTATTTTACCTTGCGCTTGCAATTCCTGTACAAAGGCCGCTTTTTGTTCGGGCAAAACTTCTGCTTTGTAGTGTTTTATCCCAACAGCTTCTGCAACTGCTTTGGCGGTCATTGCATTATCGCCAGTAAGCATATACACATCTATACCTGCATGTTGTAAATCTTGAATTGCTTTTTCAGAAGTGGACTTAATCTTGTCAGCAATTGCTAAAATGGCAATTACTTTTTTGTTATTGGCAAACCAAATGACCGTCTGGGCCTGTTGATGCCATTCATTCGCTCTTTCTGTGATGGGATGGGCAATCGAAATCGCTTGATCTTGCATCAATTTTTTATTACCAATA
>CALFYH010000163.1 GCA_937952155.1 uncultured Saprospiraceae bacterium | reverse complement strand
GCTCTTCCGATCTAGATATGGAAGGTTTTGGATTGGTTGCATTGGAAGCAGCAATACTAGGAAAGACAGTATTGGTTTCAGATATAGAAGGTATGCAAGATGCTATTGTACACGGAAAAAATGGATATAGGGTAAAGTCAGGTGATGCATTTGCTTGGGCTAAATCTATAAATGAGCTCGTTGAAAATTCTTGTCTCAAGGAAAATGATATTAAGCAATTTACCATTCAAAATTACAGTTGGGATAAAATGGTATTAGGTTATAAAGATGTCTTCGAAAGAATCCACAAATAATTACATATTCCAGTTGACTTGCCATCCATAATGGTCTGATAAAGGCTCTTTTGTATCGAAAATACGGGATTGCGATACGATTTTTCCTTGATCGGACGATTTTATAAATACATAATCTAATTTGCTACTTGGCGTTTTGGATGGACAATAATTATTGGTTTTGGAATAGGTGAAATCATTCTTACCTAAGTGTGGTTTGCTATCCATAAAATTCATGTTTTTTGTGATAAAATCATATACCTTAGAACAAGCTACATCTGGATGCTGGATATTGAAATCGCCAACCAAAATAATTCGATCTGTATGTTTTACCATTCCTGTTTTGATCATGTCGTGGATAAAGTTTATTTGCTGAAGTCTGATGTCTTCCGCTGATTTATTGTCTCCTGCATAAAGATGGGTATTGATTACCGTGATTAACTTATCTCCATGTTTTATGTATGATACCAAAATTCCTTTACTCCCAGTTTTTTCAATAATAGAGTAAGCATCATTGGTAGGAAAGGGGAAAAAGTGTTCTTCACTAATTGGGAAAATGGAAAAGGTCATCAAACCGCCATAGCAATCCATTTCGATTCCTGGTATGATCGATCTTCCACATCTGTAATCACTAAATGTATAGTAGTCATTTCTTAAATTTGATAATAATTTTTCTCTTAGTACTGGATGAAATGTTTCTTGCAATGTTATAATATCTGCTTTTTTAGCTGATAAACTATCGCCCATTAATGCAAATCTTCGTTCCTGATCATAACCACTTAAGGAAATAGGCAAACCCCAAGTATTATAACTTAGAATACGTACCAGACCACTGGCAATCTTGGTTCGTGTAAATTCATTTTCTTCCCACAATTGAAAGGTAGATGGAAGTTTTTTAGGCAATTTTTCTGATTGAACAAATGATACAGATACACATAATGTGATTAATATCCATGATTTTAAATGGCGCATAAAATTGTTCGTTTTGTTTACACAAGGATCAGAACTGATTGTTAATTTATTGTTTAGTAGTAATTAATATATTATGAATATATTTTATTTAAATCTCATTCAGTACCGGTTCTTTCACATCAATTTGTTTCATTAGATAATCCAAAGTTTCATTGATATCATTCGCTTCAATTAGTGGTGTAATGTTTTTAGAAACTAACCAAGTAAAGAAAACATCTTTTGTTTTATGATTCAACTCTGTCATCGCAGTCACGCCCATTTTTTTTAGAGCAGCAGTATTGCATGCTTGCTCGTATTGACCTTTTATCGGAATTGTAAGGAGTTTTTTACCTAAGTAAAGAGCTTCTGCTGGTGTTTCAAATCCTCCACCTGTAACAAGTCCATGGCAATGGATGAGACTTTCGTTAAAGTATTTTTGGTTTACAGGAAAATAATGAATATTGCCATCACGATATGGCTCATTAATACCTTTGATAAACCAATGTATGTCAATAGGTGCAATTTGCTTGAAAATCTCTTCAAGACATACTTTATCATACGATGGTAGATATACAGTAACATGACCATTATCTATAGGTTTGCTTTGTAGAAAAATATCTTTTATCACTGGCGGAAAAATAAAATTATCATATCTATCAAAATGCAAACCTACATAATTGGTGGCCTGAGCATAATATTTTAAAATTGCTTCGCCAATTAAATTTTTTGAATCCAGCCGAGGTGTATTTTTTGACATGAAACTAGCTTGGTGTCCAAACTGCACAGATGGTACAGATTGTAATTTGCAAGCTCTGGCTGTAATATGGTCAAAATCATTAATTATGAGATCATAATTTTTAACTGGCAATTCTTGAGCTTCCTTCATAATCCTTCTGAAATTACAAGCTTTAAGCGTTTTTATATAATCTAGACCGCCACATTCGCTATAAAATAAACTCAATCCTTTGGACCGGAATTTTACAGGAATATCCATTGGCAGGGTAGCATTGCTTCCACTTAATAAAATATCTACATGACCCAATTCAGTAAGATAAGGATATAATTGGTGTGCACGGCTTATGTGACCGTTTCCTGTTGCTTGTACTGAATAAAGTATTTTCAAGGGCTAATTTTTAAGGTATTGAACTTTTGGTAGTTATGATGGATTTGTCACTCGATGTATATCATATAGGGATGATAAATTGAATACTGACAATTCTTCAAAATTTTCTTCATCATCATGCATGATCTCATTATGTACTAGATTTGTGATATTTTCAGGATGTTTGTAAAGTGACCATTGGCCACCAATATACTCCAGAGCAGTACAATTTTCCACCCAATCACCACTGTTCAGATAATGTACAGAACCGTGTTCAAGTTGGATAATTCTATCTTGAGGTTGATGGATATGTCCACAAATGACAGTATCGAATTTCTGGTCGATGGCCAATGCAGCAGCAGTAGTTTCGAAATTTGAAATCCATTTTACCGCTTTCTTAACACTGGATTTAACTCTTTTCGAAAAGCTGATTTTTTCTCTTCCGAAATATTGCAAAAGGTCATTTATAAGTCGGTTTGTCCATATTAGAATATCATAACCTTTGCCACCTAGTTTTGCCAAGATCCTTGCCCAACCTTTGGTCGTAGTATCAAAAATATCGCCATGAAACAACCAGATTTTTTTACCATCCAATTCTAAAATTAGTTTATCATCTAAAACAAAATTGCCGATGATAGTTCCTGAATATTTTCTTAAAGCTTCATCATGATTTCCAGTAAGATAGTATGTTTTTGTTCCTTTTTCTGTCATTCTTATGATTTGACGAAGTACTTGAATGTGACTTTTAGGAAAATAACTTTTAGAGAAATTCCAAATATCTATGATGTCACCATTGAGTACAAGAATATCAGGATTAATTGATTTTAAGTAATGTAGCAATTGTTTAGCATGACATCCATAAGTCCCCAAATGTAAGTCGCTCAATACGACCATTTCAACATGCTTTTTGATCATTATATACACATAAATTATATCGCAAAGGTCAGTGTTTAGTGTTAACTAGTTATTAAAGCAATACTAACTAAGGATTAATATTGTATTACTTAAAAGTTAAATTTGATTGTAATTTTGAATTTATAAAGCGTCGATATACTTAAAGGTAATTGTTTATTCAAATCCAAATACAGCCAAAAATCCATGATAATCTCATACAATATTGGCAAAACAGTGATTTTTTTACAAAACATTTACTAATTTTGGCACTCCTTATTAACAATACCTAAACCTTTACCATGTTTAAATATTTTCCAATATTACTTCTTTTTATTATAGCGTGTAGCAAAACCAAAGATATGGCAGTGAAAGATGTGCCTTCAAGTCTTAAATATCCCAAGACAAACGAAGGAAATGTGATTGATACTTATTTTGATACCAAAGTAGCAGATCCATACAGATGGCTTGAAGATGATCGATCCAAGGAAACAGATGCTTGGGTAGATGCACAAAACAAGGTCACTTTTGACTATTTAAATAAAATTCCATTTAGAGCTGCATATAAAGCTCGACTTGAAAAATTATGGAATTATGAGAAATTTAGTGCGCCATTCAAAGAAGGAGCTTATACTTATTTTTATAAGAATAACGGGCTTCAAAATCAATTTGTACTTTGGCGCGAAAAGTCAGGTACGGAGCCTGAAATCTTCTTAGATCCAAATACCTTCTCCAAAGGAGGAACGACTTCATTGGCAGGTATTAATTTTTCTAAAGATGGGTCAAAAGTAGCTTACCAAATCTCCGAAGGTGGAAGCGATTGGCGCAAAGTTATCATCATGGATGCAGTCAGTAAAACTATCTTGGAGGATACATTGTATGATGTCAAATTCAGCGGTCTTTCTTGGAAGGGCAATGACGGATTTTATTACTCAAGTTATGACAAACCTAAAGGAAGTGAGCTATCAGCAAAAACTGATCAACACAAGCTTTACTACCATAAATTGGGCACAAAACAGAAAGAAGATAAAGTAATCTTTGGCGAAGATATCAAGCGCAGATACGTTGGTGGTAGTGTAAGCGATGATGATAGATATTTATTTATTTCAGCAGCCAATGCGACTTCTGGTAATGAATTGTATATGATCGATTTGACTGATCCAAATGCAAAAATGGTCACTATCCAAGATAATTTTAATAATGATTCGGATGTCATAGATAATGAAGGTTCAAAATTGTATATCATCACCAATGTCAATGCCCCTAATAAAAAGGTTGTTACAGTTGATGCCAACAATCCCGATGTAAAAAATTGGATGGATTTTATTCCCGAAACAGAAAATGTCTTGGACATAAGCACAGGCTGTGGATATTTCTTTGCTCAATATATGAAAGATGCATTATCATTAGTAAAACAGTATGACTATAGTGGAAAACTGGTTAGAGATTTACAATTGCCAGGCGTTGGTACAGCTTCTATAGGTGGCGCAAAAAAGAAGGAAAAGGAAATTTTCTATTCATTTACCAACTATATTACACCTGGAAGTATTTATAAATTTGAACCCACATCAGGTGTGTCATCTGTTTATATCAAGCCTAAGATTGATTTTGATCCATCTAAATACGAATCAAAACAAGTATTCTACACATCAAAAGATGGAACCAAAGTTCCTATGATCATCACCCATAAAAAAGGAATAAAACTGGATGGTAATAATCCAACAATTCTTTATGGATACGGCGGATTTAACGTAAGTCTTACACCTGCATTTAGCATCAGCAATGCTGTGTGGCTTGAGCAAGGCGGCATTTATGCTGTGCCTAATCTACGTGGTGGTGGAGAATATGGAAAAAAATGGCACGTTGCTGGTACACAATTACAAAAACAAAATGTATTTGACGATTTTATTGCAGCGGGCGAATATCTGATCAAAAACAAATATACTTCATCAGCCACATTAGCAATATCAGGCGGATCGAACGGTGGATTATTGGTCGGCGCATGTTTGACTCAAAGACCTGACTTATTCAAAGTAGCTTTACCAGCTGTGGGAGTATTGGACATGTTGCGTTATCACACATTTACAGCTGGTGCTGGTTGGGCTTTTGACTATGGTACAGCTGAGCAAAGTAAAGAAATGTTCCAATATCTTAAAAAATATTCTCCTGTCCATAATGTCAAAAAAGGTATAAGTTATCCTGCTACACTTGTAACAACAGCTGACCATGATGATAGGGTAGTACCAGCACATTCTTATAAGTTTATAGCTGAATTACAAAAAAATCATGCTGGAGCAAATCCCGTGCTCATCAGAATCGATAAAAGCGCTGGTCATGGTGCAGGAAAACCGACATCCAAAACCATAGAAGAAGCAACAGATAGATACTGTTTTGTTTTATACAATATGGGAAAATCTTTTATTAGTCCAACAACCAAATAAATTCCAGAAAATGCAAAATGTGCAACAATATATTCAAGATAATAAAGAGAGATTTCTAAGCGAATTGCTAGAAATGCTTCGCATTCCATCTATCAGTGCAGACCCGAAATACAAAGTTGATGTCGCAAAAACGGCTGATTTTGTAGCTGAAAGTTTACGAGCTGCAGGTTGTAGGGATGTAAAAATCTATCCAACCAAAGGACATCCTATTGTTTATGGCGAACACAAAGTAAATCCTTCATTACCTACGGTTTTAGTATATGGTCACTATGATGTGCAGCCACCAGATCCGTTGGAATTGTGGGAAAGTCCGCCATTCGAACCAGTCATCAAAAAGACAAGTATTCATCCTGATGGCGCAATTTTCGCCCGTGGATCTTGTGATGACAAAGGTCAGATGTTCATGCATGTCAAAGCATTCGAAGCGATGGTTGCAAATAGTGATTTGCCTTGTAATGTGAAGTTTATGATAGAAGGCGAAGAAGAAATAGGTTCGTCTAATTTGGGTACATTTTGTCAAGAATACAAAGAGATGTTGTCTTGTGATGTTGTACTTATTTCTGACACATCTGTGATCGCAAATGATTTACCTTCCATTACCGTTGGTCTTAGAGGATTATCTTATGTAGAAGTAGAAGTTACTGGGCCGAATAAAGACTTACATTCTGGTGTTTATGGTGGCGCTGTGGCGAATCCAGCACAGGTATTGTGTGATATGATTGCATCCATGAAAGATGAAAATAAACACATCACTATTCCTGGATTTTACGATGATGTAGCAATAGTTTCAGATACCGAACGCGCTGCCATGAATAAGGCACCATTTGATAGAAATGAATATATGAAAGGTTTGGGTGTCGCAGATACCATGGGTGAAAAAGGATATACCATCCTAGAGCAAACATCTATTCGTCCGACACTTGAAGTCAATGGTATTTGGGGCGGATATATAGGCGAAGGAGCAAAAACTGTATTGCCATCTAAGGCATTTGCAAAGATAAGCATGCGTTTGGTGCCAAATCAAAAAAGTGATGCTATTACCGCTTTGTTCAAAAAACACTTTGAATCCATAGCGCCTCCGGGCGTTACAGTAGAAGTCAGACCGCATCATGGCGGAGAAGCTGCGGTAACACCATCAGATACACCTGAGTACAAAGCAGCAGCCATGGCCATGAAAGACGCTTATGGCAAAGAGCCAATACCAGTACGTGGTGGTGGTAGCATTCCGATTGTAGCATTATTCGAAAAAGTGCTGAATGTCAAGACGGTATTGATGGGCTTTGGATTGGATTCCGATGATATCCATTCACCAAACGAACATTATGGTTTATTCAATTTTTACAAGGGTATAGAGACCATTCCGCATTTTTATAAATATTATGCTGAACTAAAGAAGTAACTTGTTTTGAAGAATGAAGCAAAATGTACCAATATGAGCATAATCTTCATTCACAAAGCGATAAATTTCTAAGATCGACAAATTCACATCAATGCATATTGATATAATTTCTATAGTCCCAGATTTGCTCAAAAGTCCATTTGATCACTCCATTATGAAGCGAGCTGCTGATAAGGGTTTGCTTTCTATCGAAGTGGTCAATCTTCGGACTTTTGGGCTAGGGCTACACCGACAGACAGATGATTATGCATACGGTGGTGGTGCTGGTATGGTCATGATGTGCGAACCATTGGATGCTTGTATATCTGATCTAAAATCAAAACGAAACTATGATCATGTTATCTATTTGACTCCAGACGGAAAGACTTTTAATCAAAAAACGGCTAACCATCTTTCATGTATGGAAAACTTACTGCTTATCTGTGGACATTACAAAGGTATCGATCAGCGAATTAGGGATTTACATGTGTCAATGGAGATTTCAATTGGAGATTTTGTGCTTTCTGGTGGCGAATTGGCTGCTGCTTTGGTTGTTGATGCAATCGGTCGTTTGTTGCCCGGTGTGCTAAATGACGAGACCAGTGCATTGACGGATTCCTTTCAGGATAATTTGTTAGCTCCACCAGTATTTACTCGTCCTGCGGAGTTCAAAGGTTTAAAAGTTCCTGATGTCTTATTGTCTGGACATGACCGAAAAATAGATGAATGGAGATATGATCAATCGTTAAAAATCACCAAAGAAAGACGGCCTGATCTACTCATTGACTGAGAAAGTCTTTAATTTTTCAAAATTTTGTGGCTTTATAAAATTCAAATATATTTT
>CALFYH010000162.1 GCA_937952155.1 uncultured Saprospiraceae bacterium | reverse complement strand
ACTATTCAAATGTACAAATAAAGAGTGGGATCTGTGGCGGCAGTCGCAGTTCATTCTTCGATTTTATGAAGGAGATAAGGAAGTCCAAGCCAACATGATCCGTGTACATCGATTTATCAATGATGGTGAATCCAAGATATTGTATTTGGACGCAAAGATACCAGCCAACTTCACCAAAATAGGGATCCATGTGTGGCATGCTGACAGTGACAAGGAATTGTTGATCGATGATCTAGAAGTAATTAGTTTTGAAGATTAACGTAACAAAAAGCACTTAGTTATATATTCAAAGTAAGATTTCAACTTTATTGCAATTTGAGGTATAATATTTTTTAAGCACTTGGTGAAAATCTTTATTAGTGTTTCATTTTTTATTACCTTTGTGTAAAATTTAGACTAAAAAGGTATTCGACTTTATGAATATAAAGTTTCTTCTTGTTTCTTCAATCATGGTTTCGGTTTTATCCTGTAAAAATGACGAAGCAGCTTTCAGGAAAGCGATTGTAGGATCATGGGATGTCTATGCATCTGAAATGAACGGAAAACCAAATGATTTTATGAAAAATGGATATTTTATATTCACATCCGACAATTTGGTCACTTCCAATACTATTCCTGAAAACCAATCATCATCGTATAGCGTTAAAAGAGATAAGTTGAAAATAGAAGGAATTGATGACTTTAATATGCAAATCATTCGCTTAGACAAAGATACTATGTGGTTGAAGGGGAAGATAAGCTTTTATGATATGAAGTATTTTATGGCACGCCGACAATGATATTCTGATCATCATTTTCCTATAATATTTTCTGTTTTACCATAATTCTCAAGGAAAATGAAACATTTTTTATTAATTTCATGGTTTTTGTGTTTTTCGACATTCGTATTAGGGATGCAAGTAGAACTAAATTCTTATAGTTTTTACGGCGCAGAGACTTATACTGAAATTTACATTAGAATAGAAGGAAATTCAGTCAAATGGATCGACGATAGCAATACAAAAAAAGCGTCAGTAGGCATCATCTTGATGGTTACAAATGAAAATGGGACTATTGCTGCATATGATAAATTTTCGTTGGCCGCTATGTACAGAGATAGCATAGTTGATTTTTTGGAGCTCAAAAGGATAAAACTAAATCCTGGAAATTACACCGTTAGATTGGAAGCATCAGACGAGAACAATATGACTGACAAATTGGAAATCGAACAAAAACTTACCGTAGAAGCCAAAAATTCGGGATTTCATTTGTCAGATATTCTTCCATTAGCCACAATAAAAAAAGATACAAGCAAGCAAACTCTGGTAAGGAATGGTTACTATATGGAGCCTCTGCCATTTCACTACATTGGAAAAGAAAAACAACAATTGGATTTTTATTTGGAAACGTATCTTGATGAGCCTTCATCAGGAGATTTTGTCATACAATATGCCATTATGGAAGGCACTTCAGCCAATATTAATACTAAAAATCTTTTGACCAAATACAAGAAATTAAACCGCGAAAAAGTTCAAGTCGATGTATTGTCACTTCCTGTAAATGCAATCAGATCAGGCAATTATCACATTCTTGTCAATATCATAGATAAAGCTAAAAATGTCCTTACTTCCAGACGGTCAAATATTGTTATCAGTAATCCTGAAGCAGATATTGCCTACCTTGAAAATTATAATGATCAAGTCGAACATTCATTTGTACAAGATATCAAGGCGGAGGATATGGATTATATCTTGAAAGCACAGTTGCCGATCACTGACCAGCATCAGGTTTCTATTCTAGGTGAATTGTTAAAAAGTAACAGAATTCGCAGTCAGCGACAATTTATTTATCAATTGTGGAAGTCAAAATCTCCCACTGAGCCTGAGAAAGCTTACAAAGCATATATGGAAGTGGTAGCTGCTGTTGACAAAAAGTTTTATTCTAATGTTGGATATGGCTTTCAGTCTGACCGAGGACATATTTTCCTTAAATACGGCAAACCAAGCAATGTAATGTCGGTAGATACTGAAGTGGACGCGCCACCTTATGAAATATGGTATTACAATAATATGCCACAAACTAGACAAACCAATGTGCGATTTTTATTTTATAATCCTACGCTTGCGCACAATGATTTCAGATTGTTGCACTCTACATGTATAGGTGAAAGAGTAAATTCAGCATGGGAAACGGTGCTTTATAAATCAGTGCCACAAGAAAGACTCGGCAACAGCACAGATGCAACACAAGTCAAAGATAACTGGAATCGAAACGCCAGAAGATATTTCAATGAATATTAGAGCGTTATTTTATTAGCCATTTTTTAAAAATAGGTGATCGTTCGGTGCTGACGACAACTTCTTCATCTGTTGGTTTCAGCATGATTCTAACCCTAGATTTTGTGTGGGTACTCATGTGTCCAATGGATTGGAAATGAATGATGTACTGCCTGTTAATTCTGAAGTAATTATTGTCTTTGATGTGTAGCTCTATTTGTTCCAGTGGGACATCAAGTGGATATTTTTTTCCTTCAAAAGTGATGAGATAGGTGATTTTTTCTTTGGTAAAATAGTAAGAGACATCATGATAATCCACAATACGTATTTGATGGCCTATCTTGATCATCCACCTTTTTTGAGGATGTGTGGCATTCGTAAGTTTGGAGTAATCTGGCAGTTTAGGATTAAATATCTGCTGGTATTTTTTGATGGACATTTCCAGAAGATCTTTTTTTATGGGTTTTAGCAAGTAATCTACAGCATACAACTTGAATGCATCTAATGCGTATTCATCATATGCTGTTGTAAATATTATAGGCTTACGTATGGTAAGAAATTTGAATATGTCAAGATCGGAAGAGCACACGTCTGAAC
>CALFYH010000161.1 GCA_937952155.1 uncultured Saprospiraceae bacterium | reverse complement strand
ATAAAACAACAAAATGTAAAATTATTAATTTAGTTGGGAATGTTGTTGGTGAATTTACAACCCAATCACTTGTAAATGATATTGATATAAGTATGTTGCCATCTGGAATTTATTTTTTAAATGTAAATGAAAGTACAACTAGGAAATTTATAAAATATTAAAATTTCAAAGAAAAGGTCTCATGTATTGAATTGTACTCACAAAAGCCACAAAACTTTATTGAATTTTCGATTACAAGTTAAGCAATTATTCTTGCTATAAATTACAAAATTTGTATTACCAAATATAAATATTTATAAATAATCTTAAAAAAAGTGATATATGTAAAATATTTGTTTTATCTTTGTTACGATATTGAATTCCGCCCCAAATGAGGGGCCCTATTATTCTTATATTTTTTTCTTTTTTAATTTTTTTTTAATGAACATTTTTGTTGCTAAATTAAACTACAGAACTACTTCCGAATCTGTAGAAAACTTGTTTTCACAATATGGCGAGGTTGTATCCGCCAAAGTAATCATGGACAAAGAAACAGGCAGATCAAAAGGATTTGCGTTTGTAGAAATGGGTAGCGAAGATGCTGGATTGGCAGCTATCGCAGGACTTAACGAAACACAGTTTGAAGGTCAAACGATCGTTTGCAAAAAAGCAGAACCAAGGCCGGCAAACCCACCAAGAAGAGATAACAATTTTAGACCAAGAGAGCGAAGATATTAAGAAATAGATTGTAAAATTGAATCTTTTACAAGGCTTCAGGAGCAATTCTGAAGCCTTTTTTATTTATATCAATTCCTAATCAAATATCTAATAATCAACCAGTTAGATGTTTAAAGCATGCTCAATTCAATCTTAGCTAAGACATTTTGTGGCTGACTTTACAATTTCTTTGGCAAAATTGTCGAATATCACTACTTTTGTCCTTCTTTTTTAATACCTCGAATTAATTTCATTTTATCATGCATCACTTAAGTGAACAGGAACTTATCAGAAGAGATAATCTCAACAAATTGGCGGAAGCTGGAATTGATGCTTATCCAAGCGCTACTTTTGAGATCAATAGTACAACTGAAGAAATAAAATCCAATTTCAAACCTGGCGATACCAACTACCAAGAAATATCTCTAGCTGGCAGACTCATGTCAAAAAGAATCATGGGTAAAGCATCATTCGCAGAGTTGCAAGATGCACACGGCAGAATTCAATTGTACATATCGAGAGATGAAATATGTCCTGGTGAAGACAAAACTTTATATAATGAAGCTTTCAAAAAATGGTTTGACCTTGGTGATTTTATCGGAATCAAAGGTTATGCATTTTTTACACAGGTAGGCGAATGTTCTATCCATGTAAAAGAACTCACCATGCTTTCCAAATCTCTGAAACCACTTCCAGTAGTAAAAAAAGATGAGGAAGGACATGTGTTCGACGCATTTACAGATCCAGAAATGCGATATAGACAACGATATGTAGATCTTGTAGTGAATGATCACATTAAGGATGTTTTTGTCAAAAGGTCAATGATGTATAATTCTATGCGTTCCTACCTTAATGCCAAAGGTTACATCGAGGTAGAAACGCCTATTCTCCAACCTCTATACGGTGGTGCAGCAGCTAGACCTTTTACGACCCATCACAATACACTGGATATGAAATTATACCTTCGTATCGCGAATGAATTGTATCTTAAAAGGTTGATCGTTGGTGGTTTTGATGGAGTGTATGAATTTAGCAAGGATTTTAGGAATGAAGGTATGAGCCGCTTCCATAATCCTGAATTTACACAAATCGAATTGTATGTAGCTTATAAAGACTATACTTGGATGATGAATCTTGTAGAAGAGATGGTAGAAAAAGTAGCCATGGATCTGCACGGAACAACCCAAATTCAAGTCGGTGAAAATATCATAGATTTCAAACGCCCTTGGAAAAGATATACCATGTATGAAGCGATAGCCCACTTTACTGGTATTGATATCAGTGAGATGAGCGAAGAACAATTGCGTGACACGGCAAAATCACTTCACATCCATGTAGATAATACCATGGGCAAAGGGAAAATCATTGACGAAATCTTTGGTGAAAAATGTGAAGGCAACCTGATTCAACCAACATTTATAACGGATTACCCAGTAGAGATGTCGCCATTGGCCAAAAAACACAAGTCTAAACCTGGATTGGTAGAGCGTTTTGAAGCCATTTGCAATAAAAAGGAAATTTGTAATGCTTTTTCTGAGCTCAATGACCCAATTGATCAAAGACAAAGGTTCGAAGCACAATTAGAACTCGGAAAACGCGGCGACCAGGAAGCAATGGTATTGGATGAAGATTTCTTGAGGGCATTGGAATATGGTATGCCACCTACAGCTGGTCTTGGAATCGGCATGGATAGACTTGCCATGATCATGACGAATCAAGCGTCTATTCAAGACGTATTGTTCTTTCCGCAAATGAAACCGGAAAAATCCGCCAAACCAGAGTGACAATACTATTATACATTTTAGCAGCGATACGAGCCATTATTGTTTTCAGCAGTATGGCTTTATTCATGTTGGCGTATGGTATTTCATGTATTGTGGTGCCACATTCTAAGAAACGTGCCTTAAATCTTCGAGAGAATTTTTTAAAATACATAGCAATACCTGTACTTAATATTCGTATTACAAAGACAGGAAACCCACATCCTGGTCCAGGTCTATATGTCTGCAATCATCGCTCGTTTACAGATCCGATGGTTTTATGCAGATATCTAAAAGGTTTTGTGATCGCAAAAGCCGAAGTGGCAGGATACCCAATAATCAATAAAGGTGCTGAGTTGACAGGTGTGATTTGGGTTGATAGAAATGATCAATCATCGAGGACTGCCACTAGAGACAAAATGGTTGAAACTATTCAAAGTGGATATAATGTGATTGTGTTTCCAGAAGGTACTGTAGGCACTCAAAAAACAACACTGCCATTTAAAAAAGGTACTTTTCTAGAAGCTGCTGAAAATAAAATTCCTGTGACACCTATTGCTATGGAATTCAGGTCGCCTAAAGACCTTTGGATCAAGGAAAAATTTGTTCCGCAATATTTCTACCAATATTCAAAATGGAAAACTGAAGTAAAAATTCACTTTGGTGATCCGATCACGCATCACGATGGATTACACCTACACGGACTAACTCAACAATGGATAGATGAACAGATCATCGCAATGCAGCGTGATTGGAGTCAAGTCTTTGAGTAAAAGACAGAAAAAAATAATTACTTTATAATCTCAGCTTGATAAACAAGGTAATCAGTATCGCCTTGCCAAGGAAATGCATTTACTTTTTCTCTGTAATGTACACGCACATTTTTGCCTTCATATTGCTGCAAATTTAAGTAAACTTCTTCGTCATTCGCAGAAAATTCAAATGTACTTTCTTTATTCATTATGGCTGCACCAGCCAATTGGAGTTGACCTTCGTAGGTTTTGAAAATCTTGCCTTTTTTTGAAATTTTAAATAAAATACCTGTCCTTGTGCCTTCACTGATGGTGTACGTCCTATAAAAGTAATACACAGTAGAAAACAAGATAAGACCAACAACAGTCATCCAAGCTAGTTTTTTAGCAAACGATTTTGCTTTCACTTTTGTCTCTTCAAATGCCATAAAAATATCATTGAGAATTTAATTGTAATAAAATTGCAAAGTTAACGCTTTACTTCCAATAAAAGTTTCATTTACTAAGCGACGGAATACTGAAAAAACCGATTATTTTTTGCATTACAAATAGATTTGTAACTTAGCCATTATCTGGTACAAATTTTATAGAAAGCGAATTTACACAATGCCGTGTATTTTTTGCGGTCAATAGTTCACCAATAAAAACATGCCCCAAATGTCCTCCACAATTATTACAAATGATCTCAGTACGACGACCATCTTTGTCTAATACTCTTTTGACAGCTCCAGGTATTTCATCATCAAATGCAGGCCATCCACATCCGGAGTTGAACTTGGAGTCAGATTTATACAAGGGAGCATTGCATTGTCTGCAGATATAATGTCCACTTTGAAAAAACTTGTCGTATTCACCAGTAAAAGGGCGCTCGGTACCCTTTCTAAGTATTACATAAGCTTCTTCTTCGGTAAGCTGATTGAATTTATTGTCCATATAAAAATCAAAACAATAATACTAACAATAAGTTGAAACTGATGTATTTGTTTTTCAATAATGAAGATACTTTTGGTGTATCATTTTGATGACGATCAATTAGAAATCAGGTTGCCTGTAATGGTTCTACTTTAGATGGCAGATAGGAAAGGCAGTAGGAAGGAAGTATAATCTTTGACTTTACAACTTAATTTCATCTCTGATTTGCTTTAATACCATATGGGTTACGTTTTTAACTGCTTGATTATAAAGATGCATCGTTCCCTTTTCTGTTCCATTCATAATTGGGTAGTCGAAATACATTTCAGCATACGATTTGTAAGTATAATTGCGACTTGGTATTTCGAGAAAAAGCTCTCCCTTGAATTTTGCATATTCCTTTCCGGATTTCCAGTCGGAGTGTAATTCGCAAAATCCTTCAAGTATCTTGAACTCCATGTTAACAAGAATTCCATCTGTTTTTTCAGTATTTCTTATAATACGTTCTATATCTGTTCTGTTTAATTCACTAAGAGGTGGATTTCCTTTCCAATAACGTTTTTTTGCTGGTATCATGGGCACATCCCAATTCATTGGCAGCAAAGTGTCACGAGTATCCGTGATTTTCAATTCACTAATTTTGAAAGGCAACTGTATCACTTCCTTTGACAAATCGGTCAAGGCAAGTTGATGAGTTGGAAAACAACTTGACAGTAACAAACATATTATTAACCCAATTGAAATTCTCATTTTATAATATTTTTTACTTTTTAATGTTAGGAATAGATTGGCAGTATTGTGTGGATGCAGCGAAAGCAAGTCTGATCTCAGACCACTTGTTCTATTACATTTTTTAATTCACAGTTTCTATTTGTTCCAATTCCTTTTTGATTATTTGCATTTCTTCTTCGATGTCAAAGTCGTTTTGCAGACCGAGCCAAAATTTAGACGAAGTTCCAAAGAATTTTGAAAGTCTCAAGGCAGTATCGGCGGTTATCCTTCCTCTGCCTTTTAGGATTTGGCTAGTTCTTGTTTGTGGTACTCCGATCGCTTGAGACAGCTTATAGGCTGATATGCCCAATGGTTTAAGGAATTCTTCTTCAAGAATTTCGCCTGGATGTATGTTATTTAATTTACTCATGATAATCTGTTATTTGAACGTTTTCAGCGCTGTTACATGATGATAATAACTTAAAGGATTAAAAAAAGATATTTTATTATACAAATTAAGTGATTTACTTCCAAATTTATCTGCCTTTTCTTATTTTATCAAAATACGCTAACGTTTTGGGTATTGCCGAAGGCGGGGATTTTTAGCACCGAACTTCAATAGAAATACCAATGTTCAAATATAGCAAAAAGTTAACTAGAATTACTTCACCCCCGCTTTTGGCAATACCTTGTTGAACTAAACCTTTGGTAGCTCACTGGCTTGATAATTGTCATTGCAAATAT
>CALFYH010000160.1 GCA_937952155.1 uncultured Saprospiraceae bacterium | reverse complement strand
TCCTATCTAGTCAAAATGAAGGTATTGTTATAAACACTATAAATGAAGCAATATCCGCTTATGATTTAGTGATATTGGCCATAAAGCCCCAAGATTTCACGGCTATGGCACTAGACCTTAAGAATTTTCTAAAAGAAGGTCAGATTGTACTTTCCATCATGGCAGGAATTCCGATTAAAAAAATTCAAGACAGCCTAATGCATCAAGCGGTCGTAAGAGCAATGCCCAATACGCCTGCAATGTTAGGAATGGGTATTACTGGTTTTACATCAGCTGAAGGAATTAGCATTGCAAAATTATTTAAAGTAGAAAATCTTATAAATGCAACAGGTAGATCTGTTTATATAGAAAATGAATCTATGCTAGACGCAGTCACAGCTTTAAGTGGAAGTGGGCCAGCTTATTTTTATTATTTCGTAAAACATATGGTGGATGCTGGCAAGCAAATGGGATTTGACGAAAGTACTGCCCTACTCTTTGTAAAACAAACCATGCTTGGAGCCTACCATTTGATCAATAATGCAGAACTAGATCTTGACGAGCTTATCAAAGCCGTAGCATCCAAAGGTGGAACAACAGAAGCTGCTCTAAAAGTCTTCGGAGACAGGCAATTGAACCAAGCAATAAGCGAAGGAATTCTCGCTGCGGAAAACCGAGCTAGAGAACTTTCAATTTGAGCGCCAAAGTTAGGCTAGTTCAGCAACTTCGGCTACTTTCGTATTGAATAGCAAGGTATAATATTCCTTCGCCATTCTCCCTGATTCAAATGCCGGAGCTACATCTCGCATTCCATTTTTTACAACATTTGCCCACGATTTTGGCTTAGAATAATACATAGGTAAAATCTCCTTTTCCAGAATATCCAACAAGCGACTACACTCTATGCTATCTTGCTCTGTTTGCGGTAAGTTGCGGTCAGCCGGCTCGATTATGAAGCTATTTACACCATGTTTGGCAAACTCAGGAATCCATCCGTCTGGAATAGAAAAGTTTACCGATCCATTCATAGCTGCCGTCATACCACTAGTACCAGAAGCTTCGCGGTAAAGTCTAGGATTATTGAGCCACACGTCAGATCCTTTCTTCAAAGCAGCAGATAGGCCCAATTCGTAACCAGTAAGTACTGCAATATTTGGATTGGCGAGTGTTTTCTGGAATAAATGATTGAATGTATCGATGGCTGTATAATCTTCAGGATATGGTTTTCCTGCCCAAATAATTTGGATAGGCAATTCAGAATTTTTTATCAATTTTGAGAATCGCTCTACATCTGAAGCGATTAAGTCCGCTCTTTTATACCCAGCATATCTACGTGCCCACACTAAGGTCAAAACATCTTCATCAAAGATTTTACCCGTTTGATCTGCAACGATTTTGAAGAGTGCTTTTTTCATTTCTTTCTTCCTAGTACTCAAAGCTTTGTCATCATTTTCCTCCATCGCCTTTTCGAGTATATCATCTTTCCAGTACTTCTTATTTTGGGCATTGGTGATGGATGTTATTTCGCAAATATCAGAAAAACCGGACCACATTTCCCTAGATACTTCGCCATGCATTTTAGAGACACCATTTGCTATTTTTGCAAATCGAAGTGCAGTCAGTGTATAATTCAGGGAATTGCCTTCGATGCCAGCCACTTTTCTCACTTCATCGTCAGATAGTCCATTGAAAAATGACATTTTACTTAGTAACTCAAAACTGCGTTGCTCATTTCCTGCTTCTTCAGGCGTATGGGTTGTAAATACGACTCTGCGTCTGACTTCGTCGATATTTTTGTACTTAGAATATAAATAAAAACAAAGTGGCACAGCATGACCTTCATTCATATGATAGATTTCTGTACCCATATCAAGGATTTCCATCAGTTTTGCACCACCGATACCTAAAACAATTGACTGAGCTATACGAGTAGATTCATTAGCATCATAAAGGCGATTGGTAATGGTTCGTGAAATATTATCATTCTGTTCTATGTCTGTGGATAATAAAAATATTGGTGCTGTACCAAATACTTCAGGCTTCAATAAATATGCCTTCACATACACGATGGCACTATGCACTTCTACTGGAAAAACAATGCCTGTGTCAGTCAAAAAAGAATAATATTTTTGAACATAATCTGCTTTCATAGCTCCATTGATAGATCTTACCTGATCATAATAGCCATATTTCCATAACATGCCTATTCCGACAAGGTTTTGCTTTAATTCAAAAGAGCTACGCATGTGTGATCCAGCCAAAAATCCTAATCCACCACTATATATTTTGAGAGACTGATCTATGGCAAATTCCATAGAAAAGTATGCAACAGATTTAGAATATTCCTTCTTGGGAGAATAACCAAAGATTTCTGTTCTTGAAAGCATATTGGTATTTATTATAATGTTGTTTTGCAAAAAAAAAGCACAAATTTAATAAGATATGTCAAATTGACACTAATATTATTTTAATTTTATTTCATTATTTAATTTATTGTAATTCTATACGTTATAAAAAACAACATGAATTTATTGAAAAAAGCAGCTTACAATTATCAAATATGTGCCCAAGAAAAATATCAAACTCCTGGCGGCCAACAATGGAGAATTATTAAATCTTCGATCCAACATTTCAACAAATACATAGATAAAACCGTTAGTTCAATATTACAATCAAATTCAATGTAGTTCAATATGCAGATGCGATCTTTTCTGTTGATTTTTTTTACGTATATCTTCTTGACGAATGATATTTATGGCCAATTTGGCCTTAGAGTAAAATACAATAGTACAAAATATAATGAATGGGCGCAAGATATTGAAGATAAGACCAATAATGCAGAAAAACTCTTGCCAACAGGATATGAAATTGGCGTGGATTATTGGTTTCGACTGAAGAAAAGAAGAATAGAATTTATGCCAGAACTTGCGTATTCATATGCTAAAACAAATATCGAAAATATAGCTATAAATTCTGTACAATTGACTGGTTACCACATTAATTTCAATACGCATATCTATGCCTTAGACATGGAAGGAGATTGTAATTGTCCTACTTTTTCCAAGCAAGGTAATACCATTAATAAAGGTTTGTTTTTTCATTTGACGCCTGGCGTTTCTTATAATACTATTTCGTCAGAACAAGGAGAAAACCAGATTTCAACAAATAAAACTACTTTTAAAGTTGGTGTAGGTGTGGGTATGGATATTGGATTGAGTGATTTACTGACTATTACACCGATATTATCTTACTATTTTGCCTCTCAATTGCCATACGATGGATATGTAATAGAAAACGGCTTAAAAACAAACCCAAAACTGCTTCAAGGGACAATAAGATTGGGATTCAGACCTGACTATGGTCGTGGTAGCCGCCGAAGACGATAATTTTATCTTCTCATGAAATATCCTGTAACATTAAGTAATGAATTTTCGGGTATTCTCGATCAATTAGAATACACTAACGATCATCTATTTATAACAGGACGTGCAGGAACAGGCAAATCCACACTGTTACAAGTCTTCAGGACAACGACAAAAAAGAAAGTTGTTGTGCTAGCACCCACAGGTATAGCTGCATTGAATGTCAAAGGTCAAACCATTCATTCATTTTTTGGTTTTCCGCCAAGATTACTCAATAGAAATGAAATAGAGAGACGTAAAAACTACAGACTTTATGTCAATCTGGACATGATTATTATCGATGAAATCTCAATGGTAAGGGCCGATATGATTGATAATATTGACTATTTCTTGCGATTAAATCGGAATGATTTACGACCTTTCGGCGGAGTCCAAATGATTTTTTTTGGTGATTTATTTCAGTTGCCGCCTGTCGTTTCTTCCCAGTTTGAGAAGCATTACTTTCAAACCACGTATGAGACACCTTATTTTTTTTCTGCCAAGGTGATGCCTACAATTTCTTTTCACATGATAGAACTAACGCAGGTTTATCGCCAAGAAGAAAGGAGTTTCATCAATTTATTGGATAATATACGACTCAACAGGCTGGATTATGACGACTTCATGTTCCTCAACGAAAGGCACATACCAATACCCGAAGATCTATCGTACTATATTACCTTGTGTAGTAGAAATGATATCGCCACTACGATAAACGAAAACATGCTCAAGTCGATCGTTGAGCCAGCCTTAGAATACAAAGCCGAAGTAATCGGTGAGTTTAATCCCCAATTATTTCCTACCGAATTTAATCTCGTGCTAAAAAAAGGAGCACAAGTGATGTT
>CALFYH010000159.1 GCA_937952155.1 uncultured Saprospiraceae bacterium | reverse complement strand
GCTAGCGTGATGACGCCTGCATTCGCATTAGCCTGATTTGCAAAACTATTTCCATCCATAGAAAATGCCTTAGAATGGGTCAGGATTTGTACGTGGATTTCTAGTCCAACAATGGTTTCGTAAATTGTTTCCATAGGTTAAAATATAAAAAAGCTGACGACTGCAGTCAAGGATATAAAAAACACATTTATAATTAGATAAACCATGCTGCATATTGCTGCTTTGATTCCAGTTTTTATAAAGGATTGTTGGTAGTATTTGTATAATGACACAGTAAAAATAATGGAAGGCAAGAGAATGTATCCAATATTTAAGTCTATATCCAGAGTAGTATCATCTGAATCAACTCCTAAAAAGTGCTTTCCTAATGACATCCATATACTATTGACAATAAAGGCTAATGAGTGTACATTGAGCAAAAAAACAAGATGCTCCAAAAACAATTTATGTTTACGGTAATAAAGTAATTTAAAAAAGAAAGCCATACTAAGCACTGTAAGCAAGATAGCCCATATAAGATTTCCAAAAATATGCTGAAAAGTATTGTCAGGCTCTTTCAATGCTCTGATAAATTGTTTGGCTAAAAGCTTTTCTATAAACGTATTATAATTATATTTAATATTTATGCTATCCTGTTTTAATTCAATGATGTCGGTGGCACTCATTGTGTAGGATTTGTCATTGAAACTAAAATTATTGACTGTGTCTTTCTGTATAGTATCATAATCACTAAATAGGGTAGTATCCAATTGTATTTTAAATGATTGACAAGACTCTGTATTTTCCATTTGAGCCTTTTTATATGTCTCGAACATCTTCTTTTGCATGGATTTTTCGTACAATTCATTTTTGAAAGCAATAGAAGAAAAGTCGAAGGAAGAAACCAACATACCTAAATGAAAAAGCATCGTAACAAGAAAAACACGGATAGGATTTAAAAAAGATTTCTTACGACCTTCGATATAAAACTCAGTAAGCTTCCAAGGTGCCCATATATATTTGATAGTATTGAAGGCAGTATTATCGAGATTGGTAAATGAATTCCACAAATGAATTACCAATTCCTTGAAATTGAGTAAATGCTCCTGTGTACCCTGACCACACTGTGTACAAAATTTATTGTCATCAGCCAAAGGCGCCTTACAGTTAAGGCAAATATGTGATTTTACCGTATCCATTTATGAAATTATGGACACAAAGATAATAATTTATGGCAATGGCAATAGGTATTCATTGGCAATTAGAAACATACCTAACCAAATTTGGGTAAACAATATATTACAATTTGGTATAATGTTTGCACCATTTAATTACAATTATTCTTATTTTCAAATATAATTATTATGAAGTTAATAAAATATTGAAAAACAATAAGATATAAATTTTAAAAGATAACATTAATAATTTATTTAAAGCGTAAGATGCTTATATTTCAATCTTGTTCATTCTTAAAACACAAAAAAATGAAAAATTTTTTCACATTTCTTGCCCTGTTTTTGACAGTTGCACTATTGAGCGGAGATGTACTCAGTGCCGAAGGTACGCTGACATCACATTCAGATGCAAATACTGATCAATGTCAATCTGAAGCGGTGAATTGGTTCCCGTGGTCAGGATTCGCTCCAGATATGGTGACATGTCCTGTAGGGCCTTTTGTTTACAATCTGGCATCCGGAGAATGTGGTATAGAAGTGCCAACATTTGGATTTGGTTTGCCGGCCTTGTCGGTATCTGATATTCCATTCAATCAGAATGCCAATACAGTTACTATCAACAGTACAAAGTATTGTACATCTGGCCAGACAAATTACAGAAGAACATTTACCAACGCTTCGCCTACAGACATTAGGGTGAAAACAATCAATTTGGGTGTCTATGAAGCATTTAACAGCCCAACTGTTAAGTTTAATTTTTACTCAAGCGCCAATGTGTTATTAGGAAGTTATTCAACCACTTTACCCAATTTAACCAGAATAGTACATACGATTACCATTCCTGCTGGTGTCAATATCAAATTACCTGCTGGTCAGAATTTTGTAATGGAAGTCGTTGCAAATGCACCATACATAAGCAGATTTAAAATTGGGCGTAATGATGCTGGTCATACAATTCCGTATTCTGATGCTGTTATAACTTCAAGTGATTGTAGCGGCGTTTTGAATGAAGAAATTTGGACAGGATCTCCTGGTATCACACCTAATGCCACTGTATTTGGCCTTACGGCCACGCCTGATTCATACAAAGTAGTTAATACATTAAATGGATATAAAGAAGGAGATATATTCCCTGCTGGTGTCACACCATTAGTGTATGTAGTGACTGATGCCAATGGTATTCAAACTACTTGCGCGTTTTCAGTTACTGTCAATGAGTTTCCAAATCCTACTGGTGCCTTGGCTTGTAATGATTTAGTTCAGGTTTCGTTGGAAGAAGATTGTGAAATGATAATCACGCCAGATATGTTATTGGAAGGCGACCAA
>CALFYH010000158.1 GCA_937952155.1 uncultured Saprospiraceae bacterium | reverse complement strand
AAATTAAATTTGATTTTTCCAAAACACAAAATTATGCACGAGCTCAACATATGTTCTTTTTTAAAATATCAAAATTAGCCCTTTTTGGTTATTTTCATTTTTACCTTCTCTACACAAACCATAGTAAAATTGAAAAAAATTATATATTTCACTCCATAAAAGCCTTCAACCTAAAATCAAAAAAATGATCCTACACCACAAAGATATAAACTTATTGTTTTCTTTAATGTTTTAATATCGATATAAGCATTTATGAATAAGTATTTACTGATTTTCATTTTTTTCTTTGCTTTCCAAAACGTTTGGCAGTTAACTTTATCCACGAAGTCTGCTATTGTTATTTTGTCGGAAGAAAATCAAGAAGAGCAGTCATCATCCGAAAAATTATTCAAAGAATGTATCGTTGTATCTACTTCCCCAATGTCAAAATGGATCAAAGCTATTGATGAAAAACATGAAAACATTATTTATATAAGCCAATCAGTCACGTCTGTTTTCATCAATGTAGAAACGCCGCCACCCAATAAAATTTCTTGATCAATTACTGACAGATAATGTCTTATTGCTATAGTCTTTGTTGATTTTTTGTATATCAAGGATGATATACATTATGTACCATATATTGACCAATCTGGATTATATACCTTGGAGTCTATTATCCTCAGTCTAGAGCAAAACAAAGTACAGGTATATCTACTCCATTTGCAAAAACAACCACACGCTATGATGAAAAATATTTTGCTCATCCCAAATATAGTAGATGCTAATTCAATATTTGATGATGAGTTCCTATGTGCTGAAGCTTCAAAAAGGTATATTGAACAAACATTAAAAATTAATTAAAAAAATGAGTGAATTTTATAATAAAATTTTGGAAAACAATAGAAAATGGGTAGCTGACAAAACAGAACATGACCCTAATTATTTCAATAGGTTAAGTGAAGGTCAATCGCCACCATTACTGTGGATAGGCTGTGCCGACAGTCGTGTCCCTGCTAATGAAATCACTGGTACCCAACCTGGTGAGGTGTTTGTACATAGAAATATTGCCAACATGGTGATCCATTCGGATATGAATATGCTCAGTGTGCTCGATTATGCAGTCAATGTACTCAAAGTCAGGCATGTAATCGTATGTGGTCATTATGGATGTGGAGGTGTAAAAGCAGCCATGGGCAATGCGAATATAGGGCTTATAGACAATTGGATCCGACATATCAAAGATGTATATAGATTTCATCACGAAGAATTGGATGCAATCAAAGATGAGCACAAAAGATTTGACCGATTTGTCGAAGTAAATGTGATAGAGCAAGTTATGGATTTGGCCAAAACTTCTATCGTTCAAAAGGCTTGGAAGAAAGGTCAAAACTTATGGATACACGGTTGGGTGTATTCTCTAAAAGACGGACTTGTAAAAGATTTGAATGTAAATTTTGGAAGTAATAAGGAATTACCAGATGTATATCAACTAAATAAAATTTTGTGATAGTTAATTTTTGAAATTAACCAATTAGTGTTTCTTTTTTTAATGATGATAATAGAGTTCGTTGCAAGTTGTAGCGGACTTTATTTTTTATATTTTTGTAACCAAAGTTGGTATTGTGGATATGACACACTCAAATGCGCTGCTTCTTCTTCAGTACTTTTTCTACCTTGATAGTAAGGCAATATCTCAACATCAAGCAAATTTAAAGCTTTCATTTTCTCTACCGCATCTTCTGCATCTGTTAGTGTCACATAATTGCCTGAAGTATAGGTATATTGATTGTCACTGGCTGTTTTCTCAATAATAATATCAGGTAAAACACTCAAAACATCGCTTTTTAACATCTGTACGACATTTGCAAATTTTATTCTGAATGTTACACCTTGATTCTTATCTGCAAAAACATCCCATTTAGTGTCTCTAAATTGCTCTGCTACTGTAGGCTTGTCGTATATCACTTTAATGGGTGCACGTCCATCCTTGATAAAATCGATGTCTATCCTTTTATTTATTTTTTCTGCCAATGTCGAATTTATTCCATTAATCTTAGGCGCCGCTAACGGAAAGTTTGATCCCATACCTTGAAGCACAATTCTCTTTGGAGATATACCGAATTTAGCCAACTGATCCGCAATTTTTTCTGCCCTTTTTATAGAAAAATAGAGATCTGTTTCGATTCTTCCTTCAGCAATATAATGACTTTGCAATAACAATCGTGTCTCAGGGTAAATTATCATCAAGTCTGCAATTCTCCTTAGTGAATTGATATTTTGGGTATTGAGCACATCTTCGTCACTTTGAAAATACAAAGGTCCTGTCACAAATTCCTTCTCAGGCAATGGTGTTATCTCAATAGGCTTGTCTTCTTGAGCTACTTCCTTTGTACTAAGCGAATCAATGGTGATAATAATCTCATTGTGGCCAGGTACAAATTCAGGAATTTCCACATAATTCATTTGTTCATATAGCTGTTCTTTAAAGTATGCTATATAAATATCAAAACCACCTTTGGAAGCCAATCTATTTGAAGAAAAGACCGCAGAATTGCCATCTGAAGATATTTCCATTTCCTGATCATCAAGTGGTGAATTGATAGGTGCAAAAAGATTAGATACTTGCCATGTACCAGAATTATATTTTGCTTTAAAAATATCAAATCCACCTAAAGATTCCAATCTGTCTGATGCGAAAAATAGGGTAGTCCCATCTTTTAATAAATAGGGCGAAATCTCATCTTCTGGTGAATTTACATCTGATCCAAAGTTGTTGGCATCATGCCAAAATCCATTTTGATACACCGAATAGTATAAATCATACTTGCCATATCCACCTGCTCTTGTGGATGAAAAAATCATCAGGCTGTCATTGAAAAAATGTAAATCTTTGTCTCCATTTTCTGGATTAAAATGCCCAATTGATAATGAAGTTGGTAATATTTCAAGATTTTTATCCATTTTGAATGTATCTGAATATAAACTTGCTATACCAGTGTTATTCTTTTTTAGATAATAAATAATACTTCCATCAGCACTAAAATCTTGTAGTATATCGTCTTTAGGCGAGTTTAAAAGTGCATCCATTGGAAGGACAGTACTCCAATTACCGTCTTGTAAATCAACATAATACATGTCAGCACAGTAATTTCCTTTGATCACGTCAGCTAGTCCGTTTTTGTCTCTCAGGCCACCGGTGGATTCACTACGTGCCGAAGAAAAATAATATCTGCCTACCTTGGTTGGACTTTGTTTTGGTGCAAATTCGTTAAATATGGTATTCACATTGCCACCCAAATTCTCTACAAAAGCAAGTTGGGCACTGAATTTTTTATTTTTTGCATATCCGCACCTTTTGATTTCCTTTACAGTAGCTTCCCAATCTACATCATTTGCCTTCAAGGTATTTAGGTATGTTTTGTAAAATTTTGCAGCTTCCTGATAGTCACTTTTGGCAAAATAGGCCTGTGCGCTATACTTGTACCTTTTATCATCCAAGGATTTGAGTGCATGTGCAGAAGCCATGTCTGCTATACAAGCATCAGGATTGTTTGTTTTGAGATATGCAAATCCTCTCCTGATGAGCGCATCTGGTTTTTTACTTATTTTTTTATAGTTGTTATATGATTGTATTGCTTCAGCATATTTTCCAGCTTCAAAATATATATCTCCTTGTTTTAATTGAGATTTTTGTGAAAACACCAAAAATGGTATTGTCATCATCAAAAAAAGGAAAATTGCAATTTGTTTTAACATCTTTAAATAAGTGTGTTTGGATCAAATTTTTCGAGATAATCAGAGATACGCTTCAGAAATGCACCACCTAAGGCGCCATCAACTATACGATGATCATAGGACAATGACAAAAACATCATATGTCTTACCGCGATGACATCACCATATTCGGTTTCAAGTACTGCAGGTTTTTTTACGATCGCTCCGGTAGCTAAAATTGCTACTTGTGGTTGATTGATGATCGGTGTGCCCATGAGATTGCCGAAAGTACCTACATTTGTAATGGTGAAAGTACCGTCTTTGATTTCATCAGGCTTGAGCTTGTTTTCTCTTGCTCTTGAAGCCAGATCATTGACTGATTTGGCAAGTCCTGCGAGATTAAACATGTCAGCATTTTTGATGACAGGCACGATAAGATTTCCAGTTGGTAAGGCAGCGGCCATGCCTATATTTATGTCCTTTTTGACAATGATTTTTGTACCATCTAAAGAGACATTGACCATTGGGTAATCCTTAATGGCTTTTACGACTGCATCTACAAACAATGGTGTAAACGTAATATTCGTACCATATTTATCCTGAAACTTACGCTTGTTGGCTTCGCGCCATCTGACGAGATTGGTCACGTCCGATTCGACAAAAGATGTCACATGTGGCGATGTCTGTTTGCTCATAACCATATGGTCAGCGATAAGCTTACGCATACGATCCATTTCTATGATCTCAGTGCTACCTGAGAAAGAAACGCCTGCACTTGGCATTACAACAGGTGCAGATACTTGTGCTGGTTCCTTGGTGATTGAAGGAGTCGAAATATTTTGTCTATCTGCTACATATTGTAGGATATCATGTTTGGTTACACGGCCTTGTGCTCCGGTACCTGCTATTTTGCTGAGTTCGTCACCAGATATTTTTTCTTCCTTGGCTATACTTTTTACCAATGGAGAATAAAATCTGTCACCAGAAATTGGTTCCTTCGCAATAGCGGCAACAGGAATATCAGCTTCAATAATCTTGGCTACTTCTTCGATTTTTGGTGCCACATCAGCAACAGCAGGGCTAGCAGTTGGTTGGACATTTTCTCCTTCGGTAGTGATAATGGCGATCACTTTTCCTACAGCGACTACACTTTCTTCAGGGTAAAGTATCTCAGCAAGGACTCCGTCTACTGGTGAAGGGATTTCTGAGTCCACTTTGTCTGTAGCAATTTCGAGTATCGTATCATCTGCTGCGACTTTATCGCCTACATTTTTTATCCATTTAAGGATAGTGGCTTCAATGATGCTTTCACCCATTTTGGGCATTAACAATTCGACTTTCGCCATGGTTTCACGCTTAGGTTTGGTTATGAAAGCGCAAAATTACGAATTTTTATTGTGAGAATGAAAAAAAAGCGGTCAATTGCATGAGAATGAAGTAAACAAAAGAGTAAAGAAGCAAGAATTGAATAACAATTGTCTTCTACCAATTTTATCAACTTAAAGAACCCCAAACTTTAAATTAGCAAACCATAATATAGCTACACCTTCTCCTTAAACTTTCCTTTGCTTTTTCTGATGTTGACAGCGACGACCTTGTACTCAGGGCACATAGCTTCGCTATCATGTTCATCCGATGTGATGAGATTGAGCATGATTTCAGGGAAGTGAAACGTGCTGCTTAGTACACCAGGCTTGACTTCATCGGTGATTCTGGCTTTGACATCTACCTTGCCACGTGGAGACTCTACGCAGACCATATCACCATCTGCGATAAAATGCCTAGCTGCATCGTCTGGATGAATCATCAGGACGTCTTCTGTGAGGATATGTACATTTCTGGTTCTGCGAGTCATAGTACCTGCGTTATAATGCTCTAATTCTCGATTGGTGGTGATGATGTACGGATATTCTTTGCCGTGTGTTTGGATTTCATTACTTTCTTTCCAATCAAAATAATGAAACTTGCCTTTGCCATTCTTGAAAGTTTCTGTATGCAAGATTTTGGTATCTTGTCCATCTGGAGCAACTGGCCATTGCTTGCCTGTCGTTCCGAGATTTTGCCAAGTAACTCCTGCAAAAAATGGAACTATCTGTGATATTTCATCAAGTAATGGAGCAGGATCATAATCACATTGATCAAAGCCCATCACTTGCATAATATCAGCTATAATCTGCCCATCGGCTTTAGTTCCAGGCAATGGTTCTACGACTTTTTGCACTTTTTGGATCCGTCTTTCTCCATTGGTATAGGTACCATTTTTTTCTAAGAATGAAGCTCCTGGAAGAATTACGGTTGCGTATTTGGCTGTTTCTGTCATGAAAAGCTCCTGCACCACCAAAAGATCTAATTGCTCCATTGCTTTTATAACTTTTAGTGTATTTGGATCAGTTTGTACTACATCTTCTCCCATCAACCAAAGCGCCTTAAGTTTACCATTGATACTGGCATCAAACATTTCAGGTATTTTTAGTCCTTTGCCAAGTGGTATCTGGGTCTTATAAAAAGCTTCATATTGTTTATTGATCTCAGGGTCATAGGCACTTAGATAACCAGCACCTTGATGTGGCTGACAGCCCATATCCGCAGCACCTTGTACATTGTTTTGTCCTCGTAGTGGATTGACACCTACACCAGGACGACCGATATTGCCTGTGATCATGGCTAGATCAGATATCAACATGACGGTAAAAGTACCTTGTGTATGCTCTGTAACGCCAAGACCGTGGAATGACATCGCATTTGGTGCCGTAGCATACGCAATTGCAGCCTTTCTGACCAAGTTTTTATCTACACCAGTGATTTGAGCTAGTTCATCTATATTTAGGGCAAGAATTTGCTCTCTAAATGATTGATACCCTTCAGTTCTTTTTTCAATGAAACTGAAATCTTCCAAATTTTCAGAAATGATGTAATACAGCATCATATTCAAGAGTGCTACATTAGTACCAGGCTTGAGTGCTAGATGATAGGTAGCGTATTTAGCAAGTTCTGTTCGACGAGGATCGATGACAATGGTCGGTTTTCCCTTCATCACAAATTGCTTCAATTTAGCACCAGTAACAGGATGCGCATCTGTAGGATTGGCACCAATGACCATAATACAATCTGTCAACTTGATGTCTTCAATGCTATTGGTGGCTGCACCTGTACCGAAGGCTTTTTGCATACCTAAAGCAGTAGGAGAATGACAGACTCTGGCACAACAATCTATGTTATTAGTACCGATTACAGCACGTATAAATTTCTGCATTAAATAATTTTCTTCATTGGTACAGCGTGCCGAAGATATTCCTGCAATGGCATCAGGGCCATGTTGAGTTTTAATTTCTGTCAGTTTATCAGCAATAAATCTATATGCTTCATCCCACGATACAGGAACAAGTTCACCATTTTTGCGAAGGAGTGGCGTTTTGATACGGTCAGGATGCTCATAAAATGAAAATGCAAATCGTCCCTTAAGACAAGTATGACCTTGATTTACTTCTGCATCATAAGGTGCTTGTATGGATTTCACTCGATCATTCACTACAGAAACTTCCAGATTGCATCCCACACCACAATAAGTACACACTGTTCTTATCTTTTTGTCGACAGCCACAGATTTGGATTCGAATACATCGGAGATAGCAGACGTAGGGCAAGCCTGTGCACAAGCGCCACAACTTACACAATCCGATTCAAAAAATGAAACATCATTTCCTTTGATGATCTTACTGTCAAAGCCTCTACCTGACATACTAAGCACCATTTCGCCTTGGACTTCATCACATGCTCTTACACATCTGTAGCAATTGATACACTTGGACAAGTCCATGGTCATATATGGATGACTAAGGTCTTTGGTTCTGTCAAGATGATTTTTACCTTCTGGGTATCGAACATCTCTAATTCCCACACGGGCTGCGACGGTTTGGAGTTCACAATTATTATTGACTTCGCACGTCAGACAATCGAGCGGATGATCAGTCAATACAAGCTCAACGATATTTTTTCTTAATTTTTTTATCTTCTCACTATCCGTTACAATAAAACTTCCAGGCATAATAGGCGTATGACAAGATGCCTGTGTTCTGAATGGACCATCTTCAGATAGGCCAACTTCCACACTACACACTCTGCACGATCCAAACGGATCCAAATTGGGCGCATCACAGAGTGTAGGTATTGCATCTTTTGATTTGTGTCTTTTGATAAATGAAAAGATTGTTTCACCGGGTAGAATGTCGTATGGGCTACCGTTGATGTATGCGATTGTATTGAGCTTATTATATGTCATATGGCAATGCTAACAAATTGAAGCATTAAATATATGGAAAATAACTGAATCAGGGTTAAAATTTCATAAAAAATCAAATTGACACTATTTTTTAACACACCTGACCGATAATCCTCTAAGTACTTGTTGGAGATTTGCTTTTAATAGAAAATCATTTTAAGACTTGAAATACATCTGCAATTCTTCTTTAAAATACATCATGGCATTCTTGACAGGAAGTGGAAGGCCGCCACCCAATGCGCACAAAGATCCGATCTCAAGTGTCTCTAGTAGATCATTCATCAAGGCAAGATCTATCTTATAATCAGAAGAAGTGGCTTTTTCTAATAATTCATATCCTCGAGTTGAACCAATACGACAAGGAAAACATTTGCCACAACTTTCATGTGCTGTAAATTGGAAAAGATGTTTGATGTATTCAACTATTGGATAGCTTTCAGGAATGCAGACAAATGACGCATGCCCTAGTAAAAATCCATTTTGAGCAAAAGATTCAAAATCAATGGTCAAAAGTGACAACTTGTCTACGGGTACTAAACCACCTAATGGTCCGCCTATATGTATGGCTTTAACAGGTAGCCTGAATCCGCCACCCAATTGATGAATGACCACATCCATCGGCGTACCCATATCGACCTCATAGATCCCAGGATTATTGAAAAATCCATCCAAAGAGATCAGTTTTGTGCCTGTAGATTTACCTTTGCCAATGCCAGCAAATGCACTTCCACCATGTTGCATGATATATGGTACACATGCTAAGGTTTCTACATTATTGACGACGGTTGGCTGATTGAAAAGGCCTTGTTGGGTAGGAAAAGGTGGTCTGACTCTCACCTCTGGGCGCTGACCTTCGATAGATGAGAGCAAAGCTGTTTCTTCACCGCAGATATACGCACCTTGCGCGCTGATCACTTTAAAATCGAAATTGAAGCCACTACCCAAAATATTTTGACCTACATAGCCTTTATTTTTAAGTTCGATCAACGCATCATTGATAGTTTGGATAGATTCGGGATATTCAGCCCTGATATACAAGACACCGTGATTTGCACCAGAGATATAGCCTGCAATCAACATACCCATAAGCAATGCATGAGGTCTATGCTCCATGATATATCGATCTGAATAAGCACCAGGATCACCTTCATCCGCATTGCAGACGATATATTTTATCGTACCTTGAGATTCGCGACAAGATGACAACTTAAACGACATCGGAAATCCAGCGCCGCCTCTACCACGCAATCCAGAAGTTTTTAACTCTTCTAATAATGCTTCGTAAGGTTTTGTTATACAATCCCTGAATATCTGATAATAGGAATCAAGTGCAGGTGTCGATGCTGTAATGACGGCATTTCCAGAACAAGCTACATTATAGTTATCCTTTCTAGTTGATTTATTTTGAATAATTTTATCAATATTTTTTATGTCATCTCCAGAATAATTATGCCCATCGTAATGAAAAGAGCTATTTTCGTGGCAACGGCCCAGACAACACATTTCACCAGTTTCTCCACTCGTAAAATGTTGAGAAATTTTCTCCTTGACATTAGCTTGCGTACCAGCTGTTCTACAAGATGAGCCATTACATACATACACTTTTTTCCCTTTATTCTCAGATTTCAGAAAATCATAAAAAGTAACTGTCCCAAAAATATTGGCTTTACCAAAGAGAAATTCGTTTTGAAGCTGGTCCAAAGTTGCCTGATCTGGTGTACCAGTAGCGCGTGCAGCTATGCCCAATTGATCAAAAAGATTTTGGTTCAATCCTTTACGTCCTGAAAGATGACTGAGATTTTTAGACATGATGAGGTGTGTATTAAAGTGCTAATCTACAACTACTTTTTGACATAGGCAAAATCTAAGTAAAATGAATTTAGATCATCTAATTTATACAAGCCCTTGATTTATTTATCAAATAGCTGTAACTTACGTCGGATTAAGAGGATGTTTATATTTTTGTTTCTTTATAATCAATATCTTAAACATACTCTAAAGAAAAGTTTTATTTTTTAGTTGCAATGAACGATTGATCCATTTTTTTTGTTTAGCACACTTGCAATAATCATGGATAGATTGTACATTAATAATAAATAAGTGCAGCGGCGTAATTTTATATGAATCATAGTAATAGCAATTATCAGCAACTGATTCAGAAGTTGGATCAGTTTATTAGAAAATATTATGTAAACAAATTGATAAGGGGAAGTCTTTATACCGTAGGTATTGTATTAGGCTTGTTTTTATTATTGAATACATTAGAATATTACTTCTACTTCAGTACCGGTGTACGTAAAATCTTCTTTTATACTTTTTGGGCAGCAACATTGGCCGGTTTCGGTTTTTGGGTTATAGATCCACTAATAAGATATTTTAAATTGGGTCATACGATCTCACATGAAGATGCTGCACAGATCATTGGCGATCATTTTACGGATGTGAAAGACAAATTGCTTAATATACTACAACTCAAAAAACAAGAGGAATCAGAAACGCATTCAGCACTATTGACGGCAAGTATAGAACAAAAAACCAATGCTATACGTTTGGTACCGTTTCAGTCTGCTATAGATCTCAATAAAAACAGGCGATACCTTAAGTACGCCCTTCCGCCATTCTTACTCTTGATTTTGGTTTTGTTTGCTGCGCCTAGTATCATCAAAGAAGGTACTACCCGGATTATAAATAACGATCAAAAATTTGCCAAGGCCGCGCCATTTTCTTATATACTAGATAATGATGACCTAAAAGTAGTTCAATATCAAGATTATGAATTGAAAATCAAAGTAGAAGGCTCAGTTTTGCCTAATGAAGTCTTTGTCAATGTCGATGATTTCCAATACAAAATGCAAAAAACAGACAATAACAGCTTTGTCTATGTATTTAAAAATGTGCAAAAAGATCAGGAATTTTTATTGAGTTCCGGCACCGTTGCTTCAGAATCTTTTACACTTGAAGTCTTAGAAAAACCAAACCTGGCTGACTTTAGTATCGAGATGTCATATCCTGCTTATGTAGTTCGCAAAAACGAAATCTTACAAAATACTGGTGACGTAGTAGTGCCTGAAGGTACTAAGATGACATGGCTTTTTGACGCGTATAAGACAGATGATATCACCATGTATTTTGGTGAAAATCACAAGGGAATATCTGCTGAAAAAAGAGATGAAAACAAATTTAGATTTTCCAAAAAAGTGGCACAAGATGAGATTTACCGATTGTTTTTATCTAATAAGTTCGTACCGCAGGCTGATAGTTTGGTGTATAGTATTTCTGTGATTAAAGATCAATATCCAAGTGTAACTGCCGAAAAAATAGTGGATAGTCTGGACAATTCGCTGATCTATTTTATTGGCAATGCTTCCGATGATTATGGTTTGCAATCACTTTCATTTAATTACACCATTACCAAAGGAAATGGAAATTCGCAACCAACCCAAAAAATCAAGCTTCAAAAGCAAGAAGGTAGGGACATTCAGTTTGAACATGTTTTTGATATAAAGAAACTCAATGCTGAACCTGGAGATAAGATATCTTTCTATTTTGAAGTCTATGATAATGATGGTGTCAATGGCAGTAAGTCAGCAAAAACACCAGCCATGACTTTTGAGAAACCAACACTTGAAGAGATCAAACTCAAAGAAGAATTAAATGATGATGCGATCAAGGATGAGTTGAAAAACGCATTGAAAAATATGGACAAACTACAAGAGAACATGAAAAAGCTTAAGGACAAGCTTTTACAATCCAAACAACTGGATTGGCAAGATAAGAAGGAAATGGAGAAAATTTTGGAAGAACAGAAGAAGCTTCAGGAACAAATAGAAAAGGCCAAACAGAAATTGGAGGAAAACATGAAAAACCAGGAAGAATTCAAAACTTTGCCTGAAGAAATGCAGGAAAAGCAAGAAAAACTCCAAGAATTATTTGAGAAAGCAGCCGACCCTGAGACCAAAGAGCTCATGGATAAAATCAAGGAACTGTTACAAGAATTGGAAAAAGAAGATGCAGTCCAGATGCTCGATGAGTTTGAAAAGAAAAGCGATACCAAAGAAAAAGAAATGGATCGTATGCTCGAACTATTCAAACAGTTGGAAATGGAAAAAGAAGTCAAGGATCAGATCAAAGACCTTGAGAAGCTAGCCACAGAACAAGAAAAACTTGCTGAAAAGACAGAAAAGAAAGAGTTGTCACCTGAGGAGCTCAAGAAAAAGCAAGAGGAGCTGAACAAGAAAATGGATGAGCTTAAGAAAAAGCAGGAAGAATTGGAGAAGAAAAATAAAGAATTGTCGCCTCCAAAAGATATGGGTGAGAAGAATAAAGAGAAGATGGAGGATGCCAAAAAGGACATGGAGGATAGTAAGGAGCAATTGGAAAAAAAAGATACGGACAGTGCGTCAAAATCTCAGAAAAAAGCTGCAAAAAAAATGAAAAAGCAGGCTGAAGAAATGGAATCCAGCATGGAATCTGGTGCCTCAGACAAGGCCGGAGAGGATATCGAAACCATTCGACAATTATTAGAAAATTTGGTGACTGTCTCATTTGACCAAGAGTCACTTTTGAAGGAGATCAATCCACATAATATCAATACACCTGGATATCCATCTGCAATTAGAAAGCAATTTAAGTTGCAAAATGACTTTAAAATCATAGAGGACACATTGGTTGCTTTGAGCAATAGAAATGCCGACATTGAAGCTTTTGTAATGGACAAAGTGGCAGAAATAAAATATAATATTAAAGAAAGTCTCAC
>CALFYH010000157.1 GCA_937952155.1 uncultured Saprospiraceae bacterium | reverse complement strand
CCACCATATTTAAGATATCCTTCTATGGATTTCAAATCTGGTTTATCGATATTTTCCAATAATAATTTCATGCTCGAGCTGATTAAATTTTAGTGGAAAAATGGTGAATGATTTCATCTATTTTTTCGAAGGTGAGATTTTCAAAATATTCCTCACCGATCTGAAACATAGGTGCGTATCCACAAGCTCCAAGACACTCCACAGTTTTTAGGGTAAATAGCCCATCTTTTGTGGTTTCACCTACTTTTATTCCCAACTTGTCTGAAATGTAAGATATTATTTTATCAGCACCACAGATCATACAAGGCCCTGTATGGCATACTTCTATTACATATTTACCTACTTGTTCTGTATGATACATCGAGTAAAATGTGGCTACTTCATAGACTTCTATCGGTTTTATTGATAAGATCTCTGCGACTTTATCCATGACAGGTACAGATAGCCAACCACATTCTTTTTGCACAACATGCAGTACTGGCAACAAGGCAGATTTTTTTCTATTGGGTGGATAATGGGTTATCAACCTATCGATTTCTGCCATTGAATCTTGTGAAAAAATTAAACTCATTTCTGTTTTTTCTTATCAAAAAATTTATGCATCCAATTCACCGGCTATGACATTCATACTACTCATAGTGAGTATTGCATCACTAAGCATAGCGCCTTTGATCATCTCAGGGTAAGCCTGATAATAAATAAAACACGGTCGTCTCATGTGTAAACGATACGGTTGTCTGCCTCCATCACTTACCAAATAAAATCCCAATTCACCATTACCGCCTTCAACACTATGGTACACTTGTCCTTTAGGTACATTGATTTCACCCATTACGATTTTGAAATGCCAGATGAGTCCTTCCATACTATTATACACGTCGTCTTTGGGTGGAAGATAAAATTCAGGTACATCTGCATGGTGTTTGCCTTCAGGCAAATTTTTAACGGCTTGTTTGATGATGCTTAAACTTTGCCACATTTCTTCTTGTCTTACGCAAAATCTATCATATGTGTCTCCATTGCTACCTACTGGAATGGTAAAATCAAAATCTTGATATGAACAATATGGATTCATCACACGTACATCGTAATCGACACCTGCAGCTCTTAGGTTTGGACCAGTAAAGCCATATTCAAGTGCTCTTTCGCCGGAAATACCACCAACATTGATGGTCCTATCCATAAATATCCTGTTTCGGATTACCAATTTCTCAAATTCTTGTAGTGCCTTGGGTAATTCTTTTACAATGACATCAATTTTATCAAAAGCGCTCTTGGAAAAATCCCTTTCAAATCCGCCAATCCTGCCCATATTTGTTGTCAAACGTGCACCACAAATTTCTTCGTACACATCATAAATTTTCTCACGCCATTGGAATACATAAAGAAATCCTGTCAAAGCGCCAGTATCCACTGCGACAACACTATTGCATATGATATGATCAGCAATTCTTGCCAACTCCATCACGATAACTCTTAGGTAATCAACACGCTTCGGAGTTTCTATACCAAGGAGTTTTTCCATGGTGAGATGCCATCCAATGTTATTTATAGGAGCTGAACAGTAATTTAATCTGTCTGTGATAGTTGTTATTTGGAAAAAAGGTCTGTTCTCAGCCAGTTTTTCGAAAGCTCGATGAATGTATCCTATGGTAGGCTGGGCATCGACAATGATTTCGCCATCCATTTTCAAAATATTTTGAAAAATACCATGCGTCGCAGGGTGTGTTGGCCCGAGATTAAGATAATTGTATTGTTTCAGCTCATCACCGGACTGAACTACACCATTTATAATATGTTTTTTTTCAAAATTATCGTCCGAAATATTTATCATCTTTGTCTGTTCTGGTGGCATCCACTAAAGGATATTGTTTTAATAAAGGATGATAATCCATATCTTCTACATTCAGGATGATCCGCAAATCAGGGTGTCCCCAAAAAATAATACCATAAAATTCAAATGTTTCTCTTTCCATCCAATTAGCAGCCGCATACAAATGGCACAAAGTCGGTATTTCAGGATTTTCTTTTGGTAAAAATACATGTATTCTAAACCTAAGATTATTGACCAAACTGTGTAAATGATAAACAACTGATAGTTCTCTGCCTAGTTGGTCAGGAAAATGTACGCCGCATAAACTTGTTAAAAAATTCACCTTGATAGTTTCATGATTCTTTAACCAAGTAATCAGTTCTATTACAAGCGATTTGTCAACAATAAAATCCAATGTACCATAACTTTCTTCTATACCGAGAATACCTTTGTCGAATCTTGCGGTGACCGCTTCTTTTAGAAATTCATTATCAATCATCAGCATTAGTCAATATTGTATGATTGTAACAATTGATTATATTCTTCGGATTGTCTTCTCCTGATAGGTTCATGTTTTATCAGTTCCTGAATTTTTAAGATGCCGTCTAAGATAGCTTCTGGTGGCGGCGGACAACCTGGTACATAAACGTCCACAGGAATTACCTTGTCTATGCCTTGCAATACAGAGTATGTATCAAAAATACCTCCGCTACTGGCGCATGCACCCACGGCAATTACCCACTTAGGTTCTGCCATTTGAGTATAAACTTGCTTTAAGACAGGGCCCATTTTTTTTGCAATAGTACCCATAACCATTAGTAAGTCTGCTTGTCTTGGCGAAAAACTAAGTCTTTCCGCTCCAAATCTTCCTAAATCATAGGTTGCAGCCATGGTTGCCATAAATTCAATGCCACAACATGAAGTGGCAAATGGCAAAGGCCAAATTGAGTTAGCCCGAGCCAATCCAATTACCTTTTCCATCTGTGTAAGACCGAAACCTTCGCCTACATACATTTCTGGACTTCCAGATCGGAAGAGCACACGTCTGAACTCCAGTCACTGACCACTATCTCG
>CALFYH010000156.1 GCA_937952155.1 uncultured Saprospiraceae bacterium | reverse complement strand
AGTCAATTATTTACAGGCAAAAATAGTGTTATTTTTATGTAAGAAAATTTAATATCTTTGTTTTTATTATAATAATTGAATAAAAATATGGATTTATGAAATATTTATTGAGTTTTGTATTAGCTGCTTCATTTCTCATCTTGGCTGTCAGTTGTGAAAAGGAATGCTGTGTAACCAACCCATGTACCAAAAATTGTAATTTGATTCCTGATGTTGGACCTTGCAATGCGGCAATTACAAAATATCACTTCAATACACAAACTATGCAATGCGACAGCTTTATTTGGGGCGGATGTGCTGGTGTAGTTCCTTACCAGACTTTGAAAGATTGTCAAAATTGTGACTGTAAATAGATTTAAACAAAAATGACACCTTTATTTTTCGCAACTCAAGATGAATTTAGACAATGGTTGGAGGCAAATCACGATAAGGAATCAGCACTTATCGTGGGATTTTATAAGGTGAATTCGGGTAAACCTTCAATGACATGGTCAGAATCCGTAGATCAGGCACTTTGCTTCGGATGGATAGATGGCGTAAAACATTCGATAGATCAAGATAGTTATCAAATCCGATTTACACCTAGGAAAAAGAACAGTATATGGAGTGCTGTAAACATAAAAAAAGTAGAAGGCCTTATCGAAAATGGATTAATGCAAAAAGCAGGGCTTGTGAGCTTTAACCACAGAACCGAAGATAAATCAAAAATCTACTCCTTTGAAAATGAAGAAGTCAAATTTTCGCCTGAGTTGGAAGCCATATTTAAATCTAATAAAGCAGCATGGGATTATTTTCAATCCCTGGCACCAACATACAGAAAACCATCATCAAACTGGGTAATGTCTGCTAAACAGGAAGCAACTAGACTAAAAAGATTACATGAATTGATTGCTGATTCCGAAAAGGGTACCAATAAATGGAAGTACAATAAGTACAAAAAGTAATAGGTGGAAGTATTGAATCCTGCTCCAGTTATCTCCAACTCAACAGTCTTATTTACTATAGTTAGCCTAGTTTAAAAAATCTACACATTTAAATATCCTTCCCACAAAATATTATATGGTTTAAGGTGGTTTAATTGTTGCAATCAATTCATTTTGATAACTTACACTAACTACATACAAACTTAATTTTGGCTTAATATTGACTTAACATTGGCATTCTACCTTTGTGACATCTAATTTTTACAAATAAAACAAATTTTAAAGATGAAAGTCAATTTTAAATTCTTGTGCTCAATCATGTGGATGTTTTTGTTCACAATGAGCATATCAGCTCAGACAGGAACCATCAAAGGCACTATCCACGATGGTAAAACCAATGAAACTATGATCGGAGCTTCTGTCATGATCGACGGAACCAGTATTGGTACTACGACAGATTTAGATGGAAACTTTGAACTTCATAACATTGAAGCAGGTACTTACAAACTTATTATTTCTAGTATCGGTTATGCAGAGATTGTTTTGGAGCACCTGCGCGTAGAAACTGGTAAAGAAACGATCATCAATACTAAGATGAACGAACAGTCGTTAGTGTTGGATGCCGTAGAAGTAAAAGCTCAAAGAAAGACGGATACCGAAGTCTCCGTTGTAAGCGAAATCCGCCAATTAGCAAATATTGCGGTTGGTGTTTCATCACAACAAATCACAAAAACACAAGACAGAGATGCATCACAAGTGGTAAGACGTGTACCTGGTGTGTCTATCTTTGATGATAGATTTATTGTAGTAAGAGGATTGAATGAAAGATATAACACCGTATTGCTAAATGACATCGTAACGCCTTCTACAGAGGTTGATGTAAAGTCATTCTCCTTTGACCTGATACCAAGTTCAGCTATTGACAGAATGATGGTGTTCAAGTCTCCTTCGGCTGACTTGCCGGGAGATATTGCTGGTGGCGCTATAAAAATATACACTAAGACAGTACCTGATGGAGATAACGTTTCTATAGGTTTTACAATAGGATATAGAGGTAATGCAACAGGTGCAAACGTTTTGGATCATCAAGGAAGTTCGCTTGATGGTATTGGATTTGGTAGTAAATACAGAAGTTTGCCATCGAATTTTCCATCAACAAAAAGTGTGATCAATTATGCTTCTACTGAGGCTATGATCGAAAATTTTAGAAATCTAAATCCTTACTATAGTGTCCAAAGCAAAACAGTTCTACCTGACTTAAGGGCAAATCTTAATTGGAGTAAAAGATTTTTTATTGGCAACAAGGAATTGACGACGATTTCTTATATCAATTATTCAAATACAAACACTTATCAAAGAATGTTACAGAATAGATTTTTGTATGACGAATCTATTCAAAGTACTTTCAAAGATGACAATTATAGCAACAATATCAGACTTGGCATAATGTCTAACTGGGCATTGATCCTGAATCCTAAAAACAAGATAGAATTTAGAAATATCTATAACCAATTGGCTTCAAAAGAAACAGTAGTCAGGTCTGGTGAATTATATGAAAATAGATTGGAAGTTGCCAATCAATCTTTCAGATATGAGCAAAAAAGCATTTTGTCAAGCCAGTTGAATGGTACCCATGAGTTGTCAGAAAAGATGAGATTGAAGTGGATAGGTGGATTTGGTTATACACGCAGATCAGAGCCAGACTTCAGGAGATTTACTTCATCAAGAGAGTTGGGATCTGACGGTGCCTTTAAGATAGATTTGCAGCAATTTGAATCTCCAACCTTACAGCAAGCAGCTCGTTTCTGGTCTAATATGGACGAATTTGTATTGACGGCTCACGCAAATTTGGATAAAGTGATAGGTACAAAACACAGCGATGATGATAAAAATAAAGTCTTAAAAATGGGAATTTATTCCGAATATAAAGACAGATACTTCAAAGCTAGATGGTTCGGAATTGTCAATCCAAATAGGGTAGATGCTAGTATTACGACATTGACTCCTGAATTATTTTTTACCAATGACAATCTAAGGGCGTCAAGGGTTTTCTATTCTGAAGGAACCAATTATGATGATAAATACACGGCTCAAAACATATTAAATGCAGCGTATGTCAGTTTTTATGTGCCTTTCAATGATAAATTGAACGCGACAATCGGAGTACGTGGTGAATACAATCAGCAATTGTTGCAAAGCCGTGAGCGTGGTGGTGGAAAAAAAGTGGATGTAAATAATGCCATTTTTAGTCCTATGCCATCATTGAATGCTACTTATAAATTAAATGAGAAACACCTTGTGCGATTTGGTTATGGTACGACTGTAAATAGACCTGAATTCAGAGAGTTGGCACCATTCACATATTATGACTTTATTTTTGATGTATCTAGAAGAGGTAATCAGAATATCAAGGTAGCTACAATTCATAATTTTGACTTGAGATATGATTTCTATCCATCAAAAGGTGAGTTGATAACCATAGGCGCTTTCTACAAGAAATTTTATAATCCGATCGAAGCCGCAGTATTTTATAATGGAAGTACTGTAGCTTTCACGGTGGCCAATTCAGAATCTGCAACATCTTCAGGCGTGGAGTTGGAAGTGCGCAAGCGTGTTGTTGAGAATCTCATGGTAGTATTTAATGCATCATTGATAGGTAGTAATGTTGTAGTCAGTGGATTGAGCGATTATAGTAGGTATTTACAAGGTCAATCACCTTATTTGATCAATGCAGGATTGTTATATAATGAGGCTGAAACAGGAATTCAAGCCAATGTATTATACAATATAGTAGGTAAGAGAATCTATGTGATCGGTGATAATGTGTTGAGTTCCAATGTATTTGAGATGCCTAGGAATGTCTTAGATGCAAATATCAGCAAAACTTTTGGTAAGGTCGAAATAAAAGCAGGCGCTCAAGATATCTTAAACCAACCATTCAAATTGATTCAAGATACAAACAGAGACAACAAAATAACAGATACTGACGGTGTATTTCAGGAGTTCAGACGTGGTTCTAACTTTTATGTGAGTGTGAATTACAAGTTTTAAACCTGATTTTTAAACCTGCCAGTAAAATAGATTTAGTAACATAATAGATTGATTAATAAACCATTAAAAACATTTTTGAAAATGAAATTTAGTTTAAAATTATTTACTTTTTTAGTATTGGCAGCATCACTGACTTTCGCATCATGTGGTAGAGATGAAGATGAAACAGAAGTGGTTGTACCCGGCGAAAATCTTACGATCAAGGGATCAATAACAAGCAATACTACTTGGGCAGCAAAAAATAAGTATTTATTAGAAGGATTTGTGTACGTAGAATCAGGTGCCACTTTGACGATCGAACCAGGTACAATCATCAAAGGCGATAAAGCTACAAAAGCAACCCTGATAATAAAGCCAGGTGCAAAAATCATTGCAGAAGGTACAAGCACTAAACCGATCGTATTTACATCCAATCAAGCAAAAGGCAGCAGAAACTATGGTGATTGGGGCGGCTTAGTAATCCTTGGTAAAGCAACTGTAAATAAAACACCAGCTACTATCGAAGGTGAAAATATTTCTACTTTCGGTGGAAGCGATGATAATGATAATTCAGGTATTTTGAAGTATGTAAGAATCGAATTCGGTGGTATCGCTTTCGAAACAGACAAGGAAATCAATGGATTGACTCTTGGAGGTGTAGGTAAAGGTACTACTATCGAATATGTTCAAGTATCTAACAATGGTGATGATGGATTTGAGTGGTTTGGTGGTGCTGTAAATGCTAAATATTTGATATCTTACAAAAACCTTGATGATGATTTTGATACAGATTGGGGATATTCAGGAAATGTTCAGTATGGTTTATCTTACAGAGATCCTAAAGTTGCTGATCAATGTACTTGTTCTGATTCCAATGGTTTTGAGTCAGATAATGATTCAGCCGGTTCAGATGCCAAGCCTCAAACTAATTGCAAATTTGCGAACATATCTATCATTATCGCAGATGGTACTCCAGATGCAAAATTTAGGTCGGCATTTAGATTAAGAAGAAATTCAGCATTGTCTGTATATAATAGTCTTGCTATCGGTGCTTTCCCAAAAGGTGGCTTCGAATTGGGTGATGCTGCTACACAAGCCAATTTTGTAAACGACAAATCTGATTTCAGAGGATTGATCTTAGGTGGAATGACAAAAGGAATTGTTGCTGGAGACGAAGCTAAACTGAATGATGCATCTAGGAAAAATAATTTTGCAGCAGACATTGCAACACTTGGTTTGAATGCTAATTATAAAGTAGCTACTGGCAAACCAGGTTTATTACCTGTGTCAGGTTCTACTTTACTTACTGCTGGTGTAACCTTGCCTACAGGATTTGAAGCAAACACTGTTGTTGGAGCATTTGGTACTAAAGATTGGACTGATAGCTGGACAAACTGGGATCCACAGAATACTGATTATTGATAAGTAGCTATAAAACTACAAGGTTATCAAGTTTTTATTTTGTAAAATTAGATAGTTTAGAGCTGGTGGTAACACTGGCTCTTTTTGTTTGTATTTAAAAACTATAACCAACGCCAATATTAAAATGGAATGCATATTGTCTTAAACCATAAATATTCAAATCAGAAATATTTATTTTTTGATGTTTTACAAATTCACTGGCTAATATCATGTTCACTTTTGGAAGTATTTGAAACTTGTATTGAAGATTGAAAGAATAATAACCATTATAATTAGAAAAAACTTTATTTCCAGCTAGATTAATATTATAATAATGAAGACTTGATGTTGATTCTCCTTGAAGATCGTCATATTTGTTAATAGAAACACCATATCCTAGGCTTAAATATAGTTCTTTTATTATTCTATGTTGTAAATTAATACCAAGTAGGTATTTATTCATAGTAAACTTAACATCTTCCAAAATGCCGTGTTCATAATAGTAATAATCCAAAAAAGTTGTTCTGGTATTTTCATGTTCATATGATATATAATTATAATAAAGTTTATCTTTTTGATTTCTACCGCTCAAAACGACTTTGAAATCTTTAAATTTTTTAATTATTGGAATTTCCAAATAAGCTTTAACTGACATAGTGTGGTTTGCTCCATCTTTCCAGTCAGAAGAATATAATAGCTGATCACCTGCAACAATGTTAAATTTTACTTGTGCACTTGTTATATTGACACAAAAGCTAAACATTATCCATATTGTGTTAAGAAAAAATATGCGCATAATTTTTGTTTAAAGTTTATAGAAATATAATCCATCGCCGTCAAAGGAAATAAATTCATTTTCTTTTGTTTTGTAAAAGTTTCCAGTTCCATTGTATTCTATACATTTAGTCTCAAGGTTTAAAACTTCC
>CALFYH010000155.1 GCA_937952155.1 uncultured Saprospiraceae bacterium | reverse complement strand
TTGATTGAACATTAAGTATTGGTATGACCTTTTTGTCACAATAATCCAAAACTTGTGGTGGATCTTCAGATGGTATATTGCTGCAATCGACAGTCACATCACCTGGCATTTGCACAAATACAGGCGCCACATTATCTGTTACAGAAAAAGTGGTTGTCCCTGGTGTGATGGTCTGATTTCCACATTCATCTTTTACAAAAAAATTGATTCTCAAAGTCCATTGACAAACGCCATCGGGAATCATTGGGTATGGACCAAGAGCGATACTTCCTCCACCAGAAGCTATATCAACACCTTGCGAAGAAATGGCGTAGGTAAAAGTAGTCCAGATAAGCGTATTGGAACAATTGTCAGCTGCTACGTATCCAGCTTTCTTTTTAATCCAAGCTATAAGTGTATCTCTGATCCCAACTTTGCAATCATATTGGACACTTGGTACGCTGTTGATAGTTGGTGGTGTGATATCTGTTGTAAAAAAACTGGCCGTTGTGATGGCACTTACATTTCCTGCAGCATCCACGGCCGAAAAAGAGACTTCTACCTTTTGCTTATTACCACATAAAACATCAAGTGAATTATTAAATATAGTAATAGCTTGTGCAAGGGTAATATTGGTAACTATGGAGTAACTGCCCGAATTGTCCGAAAAAACGGCTCCACCAGCATTGTTGAACCATGTAGTTAATTTATCACTCAAGTTAGTAGTCACACCACATTCATAAGATGTATCTCTGGCAGCTGAAATGATCACAGGCGCTTCCGTATCCTGACTAAATGCAATATTTATCAGAAATACACACAATAAACTTAAAACTATACGCCTTGTATTTATCATTATCATTCTAAAAATGTCTCAGGTTGAGCTGTTCATAAATGAATATGTTCAGCAATTCATGTACAAAGATATACCAATATTTCGGGAGTTAGGTATTGAAACCTACAATTTGACTGTATAATTTTAATCCTTTTAATTTTTGAAAATAAAAGGAAAACTATTCGTAAAGATACTATATAATTATAAATCTCAGTTTTTTGACTATAAATTTATTTTAGCGTCATGCTATATTCTGCCACAGCTTTGATTTCTTCAGGACTAAGGATTTTTTCGTAGGCCATCATGAGTCCTTTACCCTTAGTGATTTGTGCGATTCTTGCATCAAGGTCCAAAGTACTTATTGTCAGATCTTTAGATCCATTGAGACCAAGTTTACCATCGGCTCCATGACAAAGTTCGCAATTTTGCTTAAAGATGCCCGCACCATCTACTGTGGATTTTGCAGGTACAGCCTCTGCCGTAGGTGGATTGTTTTGTTTGTTGGAACAAGCAATTATTGAAAAGCATATTATGATTAAACCTAAATATTTTGACATGACTTTGATTATTTGTTACAAAAATATAATTCTTCAACAAACCAACACATATTATTTACAAAGTATTTTGACAAATTCTATAAATCTCCCAGTTGTGGCCTGATGATAACTTCTTCTACAACTGCACTTTTCTTTAATGTGTACGCCGCCCAAATTGTATCTGCAATGTCTGCTGCATCCATGAGTCTTTCTTGCGGAAGATCTACTCCAGCCCACGAATCAGACCAAGTGGCACCAGGCAAAACGGCAGTCACCCTTATTCCTTTATCTAATAGCTCTTGACGCAAAACTTTAGTAAATCCAAGTAAAGCAAATTTTGAAATGCTATACGAGCCACCATTTGGATAAGCCGTTTGACTCGCTATACTACACATATTAAAAATATGAGGCTTTGCTGTTGATGTCATAAACGGTACGATAGCCCGCGTAAGATGGTATGCACTATATAGGTTTGTTTCTATCAGCTTCTCAAGTGTACCTTCATTTTCTTCACATGTAGATCCAGACAAAAATATTCCTCCATTATTGATCAATACATCTATAGATCCAAACATCTTCAAAGTTGCATCAGCAAATGCCAAAACATCTTTTTTCTTGCTAATGTCGGTTGATTTTATTAACACCCGGATTCCACTGTATTTTGATTCCAATTCCTTCTTCAAAGACTTTAGATTTTCTTCATTTCTAGCACAGATAGCAAGGTTGTGACCTTCTGATGCAAATTTTTCAGCTAAAGCTCTTCCTATCCCTTTGGAAGCTCCGGTGATGATCGTATTCATGTTTAAACTAGATAAATATTGGTTTTAAACATTAATTACCAAAAAAAGTTAATAATATGATTAATTTTGAGCCATGAGTTTCAAGATAAATTCATAAGTATTCAAGCATGAACTTAAATCTTTTCTACCATTTCGGTAACTTCATATTGTGGCAGGGCCAAATTTATAAAAAGCCCGAGAACAACAATATGTATTATAAGGAAACCATTCGCCAGATGTATGATATCGGTATTGGCTCTCTTCCTATTGTTTTTTTGATTTCTATATTTATTGGTGCCGTCACGGCTGTTCAGTTTTATTACCAGATGGCAGGTACATTGATACCAGCATATTATATCGGGTACATAGTTCGTGACATGACTATCATAGAACTTGCACCAACAATTACGTGCCTAGTATTAGCGGGCAAAGTTGGTAGTAATATGGCCGCTGAGCTAGGTGGAATGCGTCAAAAAGAACATATCGATGCCATGGAAATCATGGGTGTAAATACCTCAGCATATCTCATTTTGCCAAAATTAATTGCTGCCATTTTGATGATACCGATTTTAGTTTGTGCCGCAGCACTCATAGGAATAGCTGGTGCTTACATAGCGAGTGTTCCAGTAGGTTTATTTACATCAGCAGAGTTTATCAAAGGTGTGCGCTCATTTTTTGTGCCCTATAATGTGTACATGATGATGGTGAAAGCTGTAACATTTGGTTATATTCTGACCAGTGTATCATGCTATCAAGGATATTTTGTAAAAGGTGGAAGTATAGAACTCGGTGAGGCAAGTACCAGAGCCGTCGTATATAGTAATATTTTGATTCTGTTGGCCGATTATGTCATAGCTATAGTATTAACAGCGTAAATGTATGATAAGAGCAGAGAAGATTTTTAAGGAGTTCGGAGACCAGCAAGTGCTGAAAGGAATCGATTTTAAATTTGAAGCCGGAAAAACCAACTTAGTCATAGGTAAATCAGGATCAGGAAAAACGGTTCTATTGAAAATTTTAGTCGGCTTATTTAAGCCTACTTCTGGCCATGTGTGGTATGACAATATTGATCTGGTGAATGCTGACAAGGATACATTACGTAAGTTAAGAATGCAAGTTGGAATGCTTTTCCAAGGCAACGCATTGTTTGACTCGATGACGATAGAAGAAAATATCCGCTTTCCACTCGACATGTTTACCCATAAGACACTAAAAGAAAAAATGGATCAAGTGAACTATTGCCTTGATCGCGTGAGTTTGACTGGAGTCAATAAAAAATTCCCATCTGAAATATCTGGTGGTATGCAAAAAAGAGTAGGTATCGCTAGAGCTATCGTTTTGAATCCAAAATATCTCTTTTGCGATGAACCCAATTCAGGCCTTGATCCACAAACTTCTATTACCATCGATGAACTAATTCAAGATATCACACGCGATAATAATATCACGACCATTATCAATACACATGACATGAATTCGGTAATGGAAATAGGTGAAAATATATGCCTTCTTGATAAAGGGCTCTTGGCTTGGAAAGGAAATAAAGATGAAGTTTTAATGGACAAAAATGAGACATTGCACGATTTTATTTTTGCGTCGCCATTTTTACAAAAGCTTATAGAAAACAGCAAATAAGCTCAAAGTTTTGTCAAATTTATACCTTTGGCAATTCATTTTTATCGATAAATAATTCGTACACACCATGTGCTAGCCTATAAAAATCAGCTAGGATATTTTCTGGCACCAAGGTATTGTCAGCATAAAAAATCAGGTAATAATTGGCTGCTTCTATACTCCAGCCACTCGTTTTCGAAAAGAACCGGAGAATGGTATCATCGAAATGATGGCGAATAAATTCTTCATTTTCACCTGTCAAATGATAAGCGTCAGAAAATACAGGATAGGACTCAAAATCAATATCTTCCCAACCCAAAAATGCACTAATTTTGTGTCCGATTGTTTCAGGTTTCATAAAAAATTCAGGAAGGCCAAGTTGCTTAGAGTTTACAAAAAATACTGTCTGATCATAAGTTATTACTGTTTTGCCCGTTGAAATTCTATATCTATAGTCGAATAAATTGATCTCCATGTCAAGTGATGGGGATTTTATTTGAGACAAATTCCTAATTTTCCCATTTCCTCTTCGAAACAATTCAAAACCTCGAAGGTAAGACTTTGTACCAAATTCATCAATATCCACATAATTCAAGCCCAAAACACCACATATTTGAAGATACTTTTCCTTTCTAGCAACTTCCTTTTTACTCAATCCAAACATTGTATAAAAATTAAGATGCGAATATAATGGTTTTTGTTGTCTTTGTTTTTTCTGGTATTGATGAAACAGTTTTTGGATAGCTAATCATGCAATAAAAAAATAAATCTGCCCTATTAATCAACATAAACTAGTCTGAACCTGCGCAAAAAAAGCTTTGCAATAGCATATAAAACAAAAAAACCCTTACAAATCTATGATCTATAAGGGTTTAAAATTTCTTTTGTAGCCCGTAGGGGAATCGAACCCCTCCTACCAGGATGAAAACCTGGCGTCCTAACCGATAAACGAACGGGCCAAAAAATCAAAAATAATTGCCTTTCTTCAAAAGCGACGCAAAGATATATACTATTTTGTTAAATCAAAATAACTTTTTAATTTTTTAAAAAAATATTTAAAAGTTGTGTGACTACCTCCATTTACATTTATAAAATCGTGGTAGTCACACATTAAATATTCTTAGAGATCAAAACGATCCAAATTCATCACTTTTGACCAAGCTTGCACAAAATCATTGATAAATTTTCCATTTGCATCACTACTTGCATATACTTCACCAATAGCTCGCAATTCTGTATTGGAACCAAAGATAAGATCAACTCTTGTAGCCGTCCATTTGGTATTTCCAGATTGTCTATCCTTGCCTTCGAAAACATCTTGAGCCGCAGAAGCAGCTTTCCAACTTGTATTAATGTCTAACAAATTGACAAAGAAATCATTGCTAAGGGTATCAGTTTTATCTGTAAAGACACCGTGTTTTGTATGACCAAAGTTTGTAGATAACATACGCATTCCACCTATAAGTACCGCCATCTCAGGCACTGTTAGTGTCAATAATTGAGCTTTATCAACCAATAGATCTTCTGCTGAAGCTGGTAAATTTGCTTTAAGGTAATTGCGGAATCCATCTGCTTTTGGCTCTAGTACATCAAATGATGCTGCGTCAGTCATTTCCTGAGTAGCATCTGTACGACCTGGCGCAAATGGTACTTCTATGATGTGCCCTGCGTTTTTCGCAGCAAGTTCCACACCAACGCATCCACCCAAAACTATCAAGTCGGCTAATGAAACATGTCGCTCAGTATTTGAACTGTTAAATGTATCTTTAATAGCATTGAGCTTATCAATTACGGCTGATAATAATCCTGGATGATTGACTTCCCAGTTTTTCTGCGGGGCTAAGGCGATGCGTGCTCCATTGGCACCACCACGTTTGTCTGATCCCCTAAAAGTAGATGCAGATGCCCATGCCGTAGAAACTAATTGGCCTATGGATAACCCAGATGCAATAATAGATTCTTTTAGCGATTTTATATCGGTCTCATTAATAATTGGAGTTGTACGAGCGGGTATTGGATCTTGCCAAATAAATACTTCTTTTGGTACTTCAGGACCAAGATATCTGCTCAAAGGTCCCATATCTCTATGAATAAGCTTGTACCATGCTTTTGCAAAAGCCACTTTAAATTCGTTGGGATTTTCATAAAATCTACGAGAAATCTTAGCATAAGCTGGATCTACCCTCAATGAAAGGTCAGTGGTAAGCATTACAGGAGCATGCTTTTTGGAAGGATCATGTGCATCTGGAACGATGTTCGCGCCTTCACCATTTTTTGGTATCCACTGATGTGCTCCTGCTGGACTTTTGGAAAGTTCCCATTCAAAACCAAAAAGATTTTCAAAAAAATTGTTGCTCCAGGCTGTTGGTGTAGTGGTCCATGTACCTTCTAATCCACTAGTAATGGTATTGCCACCGTTTCCTTCCCCTAAAGTATTGCTCCAGCCCAAACTTTGCTCTTCAATACTTGCGGCAGCAGGTTCTCTACCTACATATTTTGATGGGTCGCCAGCACCATGGGTCTTTCCAAAAGTATGACCACCTGCTATCAGTGCTACAGTTTCTTCATCATCCATCGCCATTCTGGCAAAAGTCTCCCTAATATCTCGAGCAGCCAATAATGGATCAGGAATACCATTTGGTCCTTCTGGATTCACATAAATAAGGCCCATTTGAACAGCACCTAGTGGATTCTCGAGCTCCCGGTCACCAGTATATCTTTTATCTCCCAACCACTCAGCTTCTGGTCCCCAATAAATATCTTCTTCTGGCTCCCACACATCTTCACGTCCTCCACCAAAACCATAAGTCTCAAATCCCATAGATTCAAGGGCACAATTACCTGCAAGCACCAATAAATCTGCCCAAGATATTTTTCTGCCATATTTTTTCTTTATTGGCCAAAGTAACATTCTTGCCTTGTCTAGATTGGCATTATCAGGCCAGCTATTTAATGGAGCAAAGCGCTGTGTACCAGATCCTGCACCACCACGTCCATCAGAAATACGATAAGTACCTGCACTATGCCATGACATCCTTACGAAAAGAGGCCCATAATGACCAAAATCTGCTGGCCACCAATCTTGGGAAGTAGTCATTAAGTCTAAGATATCTTTTTTAAGCGCAGCAAAATCTAGAGTCTGAAATTCTTTTGCATAGTTAAAATCCTTCTCCATTGGATCGGATTTTGAAGAATTCTGCCTTAAAATATTAAGTCTGAGCTGATTTGGCCACCAATCTTTGTTGGTAAGTCCTTTCATGCCATTACTGCCAGAAGTATGCCCTGTAAAAGGACATTTCCCAGAACTGGTTGTATGGTCCATGCTATTTTCCATTTTTATAACTATTTAATTAATAATAAAACAAAGGTACGCACTATATTGATCTATTCTATTTCAATTATTTTTATAAACTCATAAGAATTTAAATTCCTACCATAGCTCTACCGATTGTATTTGATAAAAAAAAGGGATCCCATTTTGAAAATGAAATCCCTTTTGATTTTTATTTATTTTTGATCACTTTACAGAATCTACCACTGCTTTAAATGACTCAGGATGATTCATGGCAAGATCTGCAAGCACTTTACGATTAAGACCTATTTCTTTTTGCGTAAGGGCGTGTATAAATTTAGAATAAGACATTCCATACATTCTAGTAGCGGCGTTTATTCTCGCTATCCAAAGTCTTCGGAAGGCTCTTTTCTTATTTTTTCTGTCTCTATAGGCATATTTCAACCCTTTCTCCACTGCATTGACTGCAACAGTAAAGACTTTACTTCTAGCTCCAAAGTAACCTTTGGCTGCTTTTAAAACTTTTTTTCTGCGTGCTCTTGAAGCAACTGCATTTACCGATCTAGGCATAATTAATTGGTTTTAGTACAATACAGAGATCTAAAATGATACTTAATCCTGTATTCTCGTTAAAAAATAAATTAAAATTACTTACAAAGCAGGTTTTTAACTTTGGCGTAGTCCGCATCACTTACTAATGCAGAACCCAATAATCTTGTCTTTGCTTTGTTTGACTTTTTTCTCATCAAGTGTCTTGCATTAGCTTGAAATCTTTTAATCTTACCTGTACCGGTAAAACTAAATCTTTTCTTTGCACTTGAATGCGTTTTCATCTTTGGCATAAAAAATTCTATTTAGGGCTGCAAAGGTAACAAAAGGATTTTAATTGAATCTCTTTATTTGTCAAAAAAATTATTAAATTATTGGTATTGCTATCGATTTACACGATAAATTAAAGATTATAGACACCAAAATAACGTTTTTTGAGTACTACGGCATCTAATAATACAATATTGGGTTCAATAATTGTTTGGGTTATACCTTTTTCTTTTTGGGTGATATCATTACAATCATTCTTTTTCCTTCCAATTTTGGAAGTTCTTCTGCTGCACCCAACTCTTCTAATTCTTTAAGAAATCTTAATAATATCAACTCGCCACGGTCTTTAAAAACAATAGCACGTCCTTTGAATTGCACATATGCTTTTATTTTCTCGCCATCTTGAAGAAATTTAACGGCATGTTTTACCTTAAAATCAAAATCATGGTCATCTGTATTAGGTCCGAACCTAATCTCTTTGATAACAGTCTTGGCAGTCTTGGCTTTAAGTTCCTTCTCCTTTTTCTTACGGTCGTAGATAAACTTTTTATAATCGATAATCTTACATACTGGAGGATCTGCATTGGGACTAATCTCGACCACATCCATCTCCATCTCTTCTGCCCATTGGATCACCTGATATGTACTAAATATACCTGTTTCGATAGTCTTTCCTGCAGCTTCACTTACTTCTTCTAAATTGTCTCCGAC
>CALFYH010000154.1 GCA_937952155.1 uncultured Saprospiraceae bacterium | reverse complement strand
TACTCCCAAAGGCAATTGACAACCACCATCTAACAAATTCAATACTTTTCGCTCAACAGCAATTTGTTGTTGCACACGTGACGAATTTAATTTTTGTAAGAGTGTATGCAACGCATCATCTTGCTCACGAATTTGCAAGGCTAAAACACCTTGAGCAGGAGCAGGTATAAATTCGTTGGGTTTTAATTTTACAGTTTCAAATTCCGATAAATCAAGCTGTAATCGTTCCACTCCGGCTGCTGCCAATAAAATAGCATCGTAGTTTTTAGCATCAACTTCCGTGATTTTTTTGGTGTTTGACAACATTTCGTTGAACCACTTTAGTTGCATATAGCCGAGAGAAATCACATCATGAGCCGAATAACCACTTGCGTCTGTAGGATTTGAATAACCATCCATCTCCAGTTTTCCGCCATCGGTTGAGACAAGTTCTATGTCAAATCCTGATTCTTGAAACACCCTCAAAGGATGGGTTAATTCGGCTGCCCAAAAGCCTATAGGCAAACCAGTTTGTTTGCTAACACTTGGCGAACTTGCCACCATTAAAATTTTGCCTTTGGCAGGTGCACCGTGAAAATGCACGTAACTGTTTACTTCTTTTACCATTTTTTGTGATTTAACTTTGTGATTAATTTTTTTTGATTGAGCTGACAATCCCAAGGAAAATATCAGCGTGATGAATAAAATGAAATTGATTTTTTGCATGATAAAAAATTATTTTTAGTAAATGATGATGCAAATATCAGGGAGTATAACTATCTTTGACAAGTGTTTAACCAATAAGTGCGATACATACTTTTTAGAAAGTAAATTGTAAATCAATTCTTTACGATCATGCCTGACTTTATTTACAAGGGAAAAATTTACTACAATCCAGTACAATTAGTAATGGAACAAATAGGCGGTACTTGGAAAGCGCCTATTTTGTGGAGACTGAAAGACCAAACAATGCGTTATGGTGAATTACGAAAGGATATTCCCCATATTTCAGATAAAATGCTTACAACACAATTGCGAGAATTAGAACAAGATGGATATATTGACCGGAAAGTTTATGCTGTTGTTCCACCAAAAACAGAATATAGTTTGACAGCTCAAGGCAAAGAAATAATTACACTTATCACAACTATTAGAAATTATGGACTAAAAATGATGGAAAAACAAGGACTAAAATAATGTCGGTATATGATTTTTTTAAGTTTTGCTACCCAAACATTCTAATGACTATAAAATACTTATAATGAATTACTTATACTCAATGACGCAATTGATATAAATTTATCATCACTGTGAAGGTTAATTATAAATCCAAATTTTTTAGATCACGCATTATGATTTTTAGAGCACCACCGTTTTTATTGCCCTACTAAATGTTTTTTGAATACCTTTGTTTAGATAATAGCGTAGCAAGTAAGTCATAATTTGACTATGTATTTCAAATTAATTTGATTTTAATGTATAAATTCTGATAATTATGTATAAACCAATCTATTACGAATATATTCCCGACTGGGCGTATCAAGTGATAAATACAGAAATAGATGGTGGATTAGATGCATACGATAGCCTTGTAAGAATGGAGATCGATGGTGTCGAATTGTATGAAAGTATCGCCATTTTTAAGAATCACTACAGCAGCTATCTATCTGATCCACTTGATCCTGTAGGCCATGAGTGTAGTTTTGCCCTTGCATTTTTTGTTTGGGAGCAAGGTGATAGCTTGGCCTTGCAAAGCGTATTGCCAGATGTGCAAGAAATCTATACTTCGCATAAGTACGATAAAGCGCTACAAGGCTTAGGTGCCGATGATGCTTTCATCGCAAATGGAAGGAAACTGATGGATTCTTTTTTCAAACTTTAACCCATACAAATAGCGAAAAAAGAACATTGACCGAAGAAGCCATCGCCTACTTCAAAGGCACACCTGATATCAATAAATCTGGGCCTATGCAACTCGATGTGACAATCGAAGATCAACCAAGTGTTGCCAATGAAGACCCGACCATCAGAACGTTGCCGCCAAAAGAAGTCAAGGAGAAGCCACGTCCGGCCTTGCTTGTATTTAATGGACTTGTTACCTTCGCACAGCACCACCATAATCAAAAGCAGATCATGATACAGCCTACGGATATCATTAAAGAAATCAAACCCGCTAGTGCGAAAAAAACAGGTAGTTTTTTACTGAGTCAAGCATATCAAAAGCCAGCCACAATGCCTACTTCTTCGCCTACGCTTGTGTGGCCGGCAATTGAAGAAAATATGGGTACGATGACTTTGCAGCTATGGGCAACCGACCAAATAGGAAACGCCATGTGTGCTGAAACCTATATACTGATTCAGGACGCTTTGGTTATAGCATCAAAGCAGACTAAAACAAGTAACCCAGAAATGATTGCTTACAATGGACTTGTGTGCACCCTTGATGGCAATGGTGAAGGCACTATTTATGCATGGCAATGTATGCACAAATTTGAAGGCAATAATCGTTTTGGTCCTAAGAGACAAGATCTTCGTATTGCAAAAGGCGAGCAACTCACAGAAGTTCCTGAAACAAGTGCTATTACATTTGGCAAAAATGAAATTGGCACTCAGATCATACAAGTTTGGGCTCGTACTGCTTCAAGAGAATGGTATGGATTGCTTACGTATATCCTTGTCCAAGATGCAAAGCCAAAGCTTAAAGAACTCGGCATAAAGCCTAAAGAATTAGTCTGCGTACCAGGGCATAATGGTTTAACATTTAGCTACCAAAATGGAGTAAAAAACACCTTGTCTGCCCAAAGCTACTTATTGCCTGACTACCAGAAGCAATCCAATAGAGCTGGCATTAGATATACACAAATTGGAGAATATACGCCAAAGCTCAAGGTGGTACCAGACAAATGCGGCGTCTATTCAGTAGAACTCTTTTTCGAGTGGAAAGATGGCACAAAAAGTATATTTGAATCCTATCTATTGCAACAGTTTTATGATACAGCAGAATGATTTTTGGGAATTTGCACAGAACCAACCACGTTTGGTGCAAATGCAGATCGCCTTATACTACCCGATACACGAATCATACATTGAGCAGTATAAAGATGTCATAGAATGGTATGGGCTATCATCCAATATACACCTAAACTGGTCAGATCATCTCATAGACCTTTATGAAAAACGCTGGCATTGGTGGCAGTTGCAATGTAACCCAGCTATTACTTGGGATATGTCTCGCATAGCAAAATATATCGCCAAAATCGATTGAATTGCACTATGCCAAAACCCAAGCCTTGAGCTAACTGAAGCTTTATTAAAACAGTTTGGCAATCAGGTCAATTGGTATATGCTTAGTCAAAATCCAGCTTTCTTGCAGCATGCTGACCTTGTTCAAAAATATAAACACAAAATAGAACCGTTTCAAAAACACGAGTTCGGGCTTTCAGATGACCCTAATACTGCTGCATTTTATATGAATAAAGTTCTAGTGGACTGTGGCTATGAAATACCAGAAGCATTAAAAAAAATCATGCCGCTTCCACCCAATCAAATAGAACTAGAACTAATCTCAAAATATCCCGATTGGTGGTTTACAATAGTATTCAAAGATGCACCCAATTTTGAATGGACATTTGAACGTGCCGAAGCGCTCTATAAACCGCATAGTCACCCTGTAGAATACGAAAATGAGCCGTTATACAAAGTCCTGGTAGAACCTTTTTTATCTGACCAAGTCATCCTTAATATTTGGGAAAACCAAAGGGAAACTAAAGCGACTGAACCAAGTATGCAGCTTCCCGAAAAACAAACTGAAGACCAAGAAAAGAAAAATGAATTAGCCTGGCGCCATAGTGTATTGCTCAGCACAGATAATGTTGCAAAGTATCGCGAAAAGCATCCTGCAAAAGCAAGTATGCACCCAATTGTAAAGGCGCTTCGAGAGAAAGAAACAGAACTAGATGTAATCTTTCCAGATGCCTATATCCGTGCCATGAAACCAAAAAATTGGAATCAAGTAATTACAAAGAATGGAGAATACCAAATCATCACACCTGAAAAACTAAGTCTTTTGGTTGGTTATGACCGTGATCTTCCTTGGCTCGTGAAAGCAGTAACTATAGCAGAAAATGGCGGTGGAGATTATCTCATTCTTGCAATTAAAAAAGAAAATTTATGCGAGTTAGGGAATGAGATTTATGAAGTTTTACACGAAATGGGTACTGTCCAAAAAATCGGAACACTAGGATGATCAGATGTACACTACAAAATAAATATGATGTTTGCCATCTTTTGCAACTTCATTGAATACCAGGTTTTCTTTGATGTCATTTCGCACTTTTTATTATAAAAGTTACTTTATTTGCTTACTTTCTAGTATTTTTGTAGGCTTTTTGAACAAAAAAGAGAATTTTTCCATATATTTGCATTTTTATTAATATGTATTTGTTAATAAAACAACGCTAAAGGTATTTTTTAATGAAAGGTTTCCTATTTGTTACATTCAGGTTATCTCTGTGGCTAGGTTCTATAATGTCTATTGTTATGGTGATAAATTCGTGTCACCGATTTGACGAAAAACCATTTGTCACTGTTGGTAATCTGCCTGAAAAATCATTGATAGACACAGCGTTCAATCGATTATTTGACCAACAGATATTGGACAATATTTCTACACATGAATGCCCTGGAATGGCAGTATTAGTGCTGAAAAATAATCAGGTAATTTTCGAAAAACAATACGGTACAAAATCCAGATACTCTGATGATATGATAGATACATCCACAGTCTTCAGGTTAGGATCGGTATCTAAAGGATTCGCTGGTATTTTGGCAGCTATCCTGATAGATAAAAATATGATGCATCTTGACGATCCGGTTGCTATGTATGTACCAGAGATCACTTTGAAAGCAAAATCCAAAGACAAAATACTGAGGATAAAACATATTCTCACTCATAGTTCTGGGCTTACTCAACATGCGTATTCGAATCTAGTAGATGAAAACAGAGATATGGAAACCATCATTTCATATCTAAACAGATTGGTACCTAGAGACTCTACAGGCAAAGCATATGCATATCAAAATGCTGCCTTTGGCATAATAGAAAAAGTGATAGAAGACGTTACTGGAATGGAATATGCTAAAGCACTGGACTTTTATATTTTCTCGCCTTTGAGAATGTGCAATACCAGTTGTTCTTTTGAAGATATAACCAGTGCCGCAAATGTCTGTTATGGTCATAAATATAGCAAGTATGGTTTTGTGCCTATTGATTTGAGTCCCCATTATTACAATGTAGTATCCGCCGGTGGTATCAATGCACCATTAAAAGACATGCATAAGTGGCTGAGTGCCATGATGGGATATTATCCGCATGTGATCTCTCCCAATGCGAGAGACATCGCCTTCAATCCCTATATTAGTACCTCAAGTGATCACAAATACTTTAATCGCTGGCCTGGATTCGAAAGCAGCCATTATGGGCTCGGATGGCGGATTGTCAATACAAAAAATAATCAATTGGTATATCATGGTGGCATGGTAAATGGATTCCGAACCGAAATTGCTTTTGATAAAGAAAAGGATTTGGGTATTGTAATCTTGTTCAACTCCGTTTGTAATTATAGCAATTACGCAGTACACAAATTTTATGATTTGTGGAATTCATATTACAAAACCGAAAAAGAAGCCTATTTATAAGTAGATATTGGATTGATATTTTTTGAGCAAATCCATTACTTTGTAGCCCCGATTGCATAGCCCAGATGATCCATTTTCTAGTAAATCTGGGATAACTGTCAACATTTCTTCACACAATTCTGGTACTTCTTTACAAATATTGGCGCATACAGTCATACTGAAAGCTCTAATTGCTACTGCTTCTTTTGGATCTATCATATAATTGAAACAAATATCATACACTGGACCTTGAAATTCCTCAGGGATATTCATATTTTGCCATGTTCTTACTGTATTTCTTTTGATAGCTTCATGATGTGGATGCGCCAAGTTATCTATTAGTTTTTGCATATATGGAATGACCAATTGGGGAAATTTTTCTCCCAAATCCCCAATTGGCCATGCTGCTCTCTGACAAATTCGGTTGTTTGTATCCAAAAAACAAACCATCAATTCATCGATTCTCGACGGATTCTGCCGGATTTCTTCCAATATTTTATTGGTGACTTCTCTTGAATGCTCTGCCATCAGCATTTCCCTAAATGTCATTGACCTAAAGTTTAAAGAAAAAAGCAAAAATACTAATTTCTTAATTGTGTCAAACTATTGTGCCAAAAATGGGTAATCTGTATATCCTTGCTCTCCACCACCAAACATCGTCATCCTATCTGCTTGGTTCAAAGGTGCATCCAATTCAAATCGTTTTGGTAGATCAGGATTGGCCAAAAAAAGTACACCATAAGAAATAGCTTTGGCAAGGCCTTTTTCTAATGCCGCTTCACCTGATTCTTTGGTAAATGATGAGTTTGCAATAACTGCTGCCTTGATTTGTGGACCGAAAAATTCTAGTTCATCGATATCTGGATAGCTTGGCAATAATGGGAATGCCGGACTTCGCTTCATTAGTTCTACAAATGCAAAATCCATTTTATTCAATTCTTCAATAAGGTATGTAAAAGTAGCCACAGGATTATCCAATACTATCCCACCATATGGCTGAAAAGGCGATAATTTTATTCCAACACGTTCACCACCGATGGCTTGGATTAATGTATGCATTACTTCAAGCATAAATCGGCTATTATTTTCAATGCTTCCTCCATATTCATCTGTACGTTGGTTGGCATTTTCGGCCAAAAACTGATGTGGAAGATATCCATTGGCACCATGCAACTGTACACCATCAAAACCAGCTTCTATCGCATTCAATGCAGCTTGGCCGTAATCCTGAATGATTTCTTTTACTTCTTCCGTAGTCAAAGCCCTAGGTATTTCATAATCTTGTGGGCCTTGAGCTGTAAAATGTTTTCCGCCTTGTATCGCAATAGCCGAAGGTGCGACAGGTAAAATGCCATTTCTGTCTATAGAATGAGCCACTCGACCAGTATGCCATAGCTGCGCATAGATCAAACTGCCATTCGCGTGTACAGCATTTGTTACCTTTTTCCAAGCATTTATTTGCTCTTGTGTAAATATTCCAGGTGTAAACGGGCTGCCCAAAGCTTGCTCAGAAATATTTATGGCTTCAGTTAGAATCATCCCTGCACTCGCCCTTTGGGTGTAATACAATTCTGTCAAATCCCCTACTACACCCTGAATATTGGCTCTACTCCGAGTCATAGCCGACATGACCATACTGTTTTTTAAGGTATGATTACCTATTTTTACTTCGTTGAATAATCTCATTTATTTGATTAATTTATAATATGAATTGAATGGTAAATTAGTTTGTGGTCGCTTTATTGAACAGTCGAATACCAAGCTCTGGGAACCGAATGACTGCAGTAATCCAGATGATGATTTGAATGATTACAGGAACTAACACAGACTGGCCTTGTGTGAAATGTACTGCTATAGCTCCACCCATGTAAGCAATGGAAAGTAATGCTGCTACTACACCCGTACGTGGGGTAAACCACAGTGCAACAATGCACAGTTCTATGATTCCTAAAATTAATAAATTTGATTCGCCTCCTGCACCCTTCGCCATTTCAGCAGCATTCTCGCCACCCATAAGCTTCATTATACCGCTCATCAAGAATACTAGAGCTACTAAACCCGTTAATGAAAAGCCTAAGATTTTTTTGGTTTTACTGTCCATATTTTAATATTTTTTTAAAATTAAATTGCAAATGTATTATCAATACTTTATATTTGCAAGTAGTTACACTATTGTATAGTATTAACACAAAGTAAAGTAATTAGCAAAATCAAGATATCATGGCTAAAAAAAATATTGAATTGCCCGAAAATAAATGTTCCTTGAAAGAAGTATTGGACATTTTAGGTGGTAAATGGGCCTTACCCATCATTTATACCTTGTCGAAAGGTACAATGAGATTTAAGGAATTGGAACGCGGTATTCCGTACATCAACACAAGGATGTTGGTCAAAGAGTTGAAAAATATGGAAGCAAATGGCATCGTAATCAGAGCAGTTTTCGCGACTGTACCTCCTACTGTAGAATATACCTTGACAGAAAAAGGAGAAAAATTGGTGCCCATTATTTACGATCTGCACGCCTGGGGACAGGCCTATACAATTTGAAATAATTAGTCCATAACCACCGATTTCTAAATCAATAACAATATTTGATAATGATAGAGGTATGGAAAATAATTTTAAATTAAATGTTAATCAAATTAAACCTGGGCAAAATATTCATATAAAAGGAAGTGATAAAAAAGAAGGAGATGTTGTTTTACATGCCTCACAAATAATTGCGCCAACAGATCTGGCAATGCTTGCTACTGTAGGAAAAGAAACGTTACTTGTTTATCAAAAAATTAGTGTGGCGATTATCACCACTGGCGATGAATTAACATCAATAAATGTCAAGCCCAATGACTATCAGATAAGAGCTTCAAATCATATGTTGATTGCAGCTGCATTAAGCGAAATGGGAATAGATCCTATT
>CALFYH010000153.1 GCA_937952155.1 uncultured Saprospiraceae bacterium | reverse complement strand
AAATATTTACATCCTTGGTGCCATGAATAACTGGCAACCAGAAGAAGAATACCTGATGAAGTACGATACAAGAAGGGACATGTACATGGCTCAGGTTTTACTTAAACAAGGATATTACAATTATTATTACGGCATCGTCACAGACGGTGAAAAAATTGATTATCAGGCTTTAGAAGGTAGCTGGAATGAAACCGAAAATGAATATTTAACCTTAGCTTATTATAGAGGTGTAGGTGATTTGTATGACAGAGTGATCGGATTTGATGTATTCAATACCAATAAGACATCTATAAAATATTAAATTTCAAGAAATAACGTCCTTTTTTTGGCGAATAAAAGATAACGCAAGTTCAAACTGTTCGTCCTTGGTAAGTGTAGTATTGTCAAGCAAAATAGCATCTTCTGCTTGTCGCAACGGACTATCATCTCGCGTAGAATCGATATGATCTCGATGCGCCAGATTGGATATAATCTCCTGTATATCAGGATGTTCTTCCTTAGCCACCATCTCATTATATCTCCTTTGCGCCCGAATAAGTGGATCTGCTGTCACAAAAAATTTAATATCCGCATTAGGGAAAACCACTGTGCCTATATCTCTACCATCCATCACGACACCATCAGCGTCCGTCAGATTGCGTTGTAGAGCCACCATTTTGCGACGGACATCGGGAATGGCTGCTACTTCGCTCACCATACCAGATACTTCAAGTGATCTGATATCCGACTCAACATTTTCCCCATTGAGAAATGTAACATTATTACCATCAATATTTTTGAATGATATGCTAATTGCATTTAGAGCCTCATGTATTTGATAAGCGTCATCTACACTTACATTGTTACGGATAAAAAAAAGTGTAGCGGCTCTATACATTGCACCTGTATCAACAAAAATGTAATCAAACTCCTTGGCAATTTGCTTTGCAAGTGTGGATTTGCCGCATGACGAAAAACCGTCAATAGCAATTACAAATGGTTTGTGCGATGCTTCGTCTCCCAAAATGGTTAATGTTTATAGGCTCAAAAATAAAAAAGTCCTGCGAAATGCAACTCCACAGGACTAATTTATCTATGGTTAAAAGAAAAATTAATATTCTTCTTCGTTAAATAAGAAATCATCTTTTCGTGGATAATCCGGCCAAATATCTTCCATAGATTCGTAGATTTCAAACTCATCTTCAAGTTCTTGCAGGTTTTCGATTACTTCCAGCGGAGCACCCGATCTGATTGCATAATCTATCAACTCATCACGTGTAGCCGGCCATGGAGCGTCCTCAAGGTTGTGTGCTAATTCTAATGTCCAATACATAGGAAAGTGCTAAAATTAATTGTGATTAAATAAAATTTGTTTGTTATAAATTATAACGCAAAAAAAGTAACTTAGTTACATTTGACAACTTACAAATACCTTTGGTAAGAGAAAAGTTCCTGACAATTGATATTTATTAAATTATTAGCATGGCGTCACCATAACTAAAGAATCTATATTTTTCCTTTACTGCTTCTTGATAAGCTTCCATGATGAGTTCGAATCCACCAAATGCTGCTACCATGATGATAAGGCTTGTCTTTGGTAGATGGAAATTTGTAATCATCGAATTGGCAATGCTGAAATCATAAGGTGGATAAATAAATAAATTTGTCCATCCTTCTGATGGCTTTAACAAGCCTGTGGCGGATACCGAAGATTCTACTGTTCGCATAGAAGTAGTACCAACCGCACAGATTCGTCGATTAGCATCTTTGGCTTTATTTACAATATTTGCTGCTTTTTCAGTTATACTATAATACTCAGCATCCATCTTATGTTTAGAAAGATCTTCTACATCGATACTTCTGAATGTGCCCAATCCCACATGTAGCGTTACTTCTGCCAATTCAGTACCTTTGATTTCCAGCCTTTTCATCAACTCTCTCGAAAAATGAAGTCCAGCAGTTGGCGCTGCTACTGCACCAGTTTCTTTGGCATAAACTGTTTGATAACGTTCGTCATCCAAATCCTCAGGTGTGCGCGTGATATACTTTGGCAAAGGCATTGATCCTAATTGCTTCAGCACATCGCGAAACTGCTCGTCGGTACCATCATAAAAAAACCGAATGGTTCGTCCTCTTGAAGTAGTATTGTCAACAACTTCTGCTACTAAGATATCATTACCTTTGTCATCTGCAAAGTATAATTTATTACCAACCCGAATCTTTCTTGCTGGATCTACCAATACATCCCAAAGTTTTGCATCAGCGTTGAGTTCTCTTAGTAGGAAAACCTCAATTTTAGCACCTGTTTTTTCCTTTTTACCATACATTCTGGCAGGAAATACCTTGGTATTATTAAATATCAGCGCATCACCATCATCAAAATAATCTAGGAGATCCTTAAATATTTTATGTTCTATCGTCCCCTTCTTACGGTCTATTACCATAAGTCTGGACTGGTCACGTTCCTGCGTAGGATACTGAGCTATCAACTCATCTGGCAAGTCGAACTTAAATTGCGAAAGCTTAGTTCTCATTTATGATTCTGTTTATTTTTGAAAAGGAGCGCAAAAGTAAAAATCTTTAAACACTTAATAACATATAATTGATTTGAATTATTTTGAATTATTAATAATTTCATAAAAAATATACTATAAAAACAATTTTTTACGCCTAAAACAAATAATTCTTTGGTTTTACTTTTTGAAATTACCTGTATTGTAAAACTTTTTGCAACTTCACTAGGTAATCATCTATGTATCGTTGTTTAAAACTTGATTTATATTGCATGATATATCGTGGATGCTCCAAAGGAACAATTTCATTAAAAAAATGATGCTTTTGATTGATTTTGTTCAAATATTGAAAATTCTTTCCAGCACCCAAACAAAAACAAACATCAGCCTTTTCAGCAATATCTATTTGGTGACCAATATTTTCAATAATAAATTGGCTTACTAACGAAGTTAACAACTGAGAATCATAATAGTTATAATTTACAAGCTTTTCACCAGATTTTTTAACGAATCCTAGCGGACAAACCGAATTGATATAAAAGTGACCATAAAACAACTCAGGCCCACCAAAGGCATCTATCATTTCATAAACAAAAACAGATGATGGTTCGTGGGTCGTTTTGCCAATTACTGGGATTTTACAAATGTCTTGCAATCTTTTGGTATCTGTAAATGGAATACCTGTGGCCCCAGCACCAAGCCTACCTGGATTTATACCCAAGATCAAATGACGTGGCTTCT
>CALFYH010000152.1 GCA_937952155.1 uncultured Saprospiraceae bacterium | reverse complement strand
TTCATGCTGCTTCAATAGTCAGTTTTCACACCAAAAACAAAAATAAGCTGATAGAAACAGCGATGACTGGAACTGCCAATCTAGTAAATGCCGCTTTAGGTCACGGTAAAGCAAAGTTTATACACATCAGTTCTATAGCTGCGATAGGCCGCAAAAGAAAATATGAAGAAATCGACGAGCGCCAGATTTTCAGTCAGAGCGAGTTTGACACTACTTATGGATTGTCTAAATTCCTAGCAGAACAAGAAGTGTGGAGAGGACATGCTGAAGGACTGCCTATCACCATACTTAATCCATCTATGATTCTCGGTGCTGGCAATTGGGATCAGTCATCTACACAAATCTTCAAAAAAATATACCAAGGAATGACATTTTACCCTGAAGGTAGCAATGGTTGGGTAGATGTTCGTGATGTGGCGCAAGCAGTACTTCTTAGCTTGAAAGGCAATTTTGATGGCCAACGATATATAATAAGTGCGGAAAATGCTCCTTATAAAACAATTTTTGAAAAAATAGCAAAGCAACTTAAAGTTAAAGCACCGAAACATGCATTGAGCCCATTCATTGGCAATGTGATACAAAAAGTGGAGACTCTAAGGTCTTTCGTCACCCAAAAGCCTCCACTCCTTACCAAGGAAACGCTAAAAAGCACATCTGTCACATCTGTTTATGACAATTCAAAATCACGTTTACAGCTTGGCTTGCAGTATCGTCCTATTGATATAACTATTCAAGAAAGTTGCCAGACATTTCTAGAAAGCTGGCCACAACCCAAAACCTGGGCAACAATCCTATAAGTTTATCTTTATTTGTTCTGTGCCATCTTTTCAGTCCATAGATGATTATTGATCTCTGATGTATTGACAATATTGTATTTGTCTTTAAAACCTATAAGTTCCACTTTGATACCCTTTTCTGGTCCGCCGATTTCTTTAAATTCACGTATCAAATCCAACACATCATGCGCGATATATTCAGTATTGGTCGCATTGATAACTACCGTGCTGTTTTCAGGAAGATGACCAAGAGTAAGTTTTATCGCAGCTTTATTTAAAAAAGATACCTCTTGGGCAAGATCCAAATGGATTATATCACCAGTATGATAGCTTTCTTTTCTATAATAATAAGCGCGTTTCAAATTGCCCATCAAAACGAAAATGATACTAATCACAAGTCCGATTCCAACACCTTTGAGTAAGTCAGTAAACACAACAGCTAAAACCGTCGCTACAAATGGTATAAACTGATACTTACCTTGAGCATAAAAATGCTTAAAATGTTTAGGATTTGCGAGTTTCCAACCAATAAGCAGTAAGATGGCAGCCAGCGTAGCCAAAGGAATTTTATTGAGTAATACAGGAATAGTCAACACGCTGATTAATAAAAGGAAACCGTGAATGATAGTCGAGAGCTTAGTCCGTGCACCTGAGTTGACATTGGCAGTAGTCCTGACAACTACAGAAGTCATAGGCAGTCCACCGATCAATCCACTAAGCATATTTCCTATACCTTGAGCCTTTAATTCTCTATTGGTGCTACTATATCTTTTGAACTTATCCATCCTGTCGCCTGCTTCTATACAAAGTAAGGTCTCGATCGATGCTACCACTGCTAAGGTAACAGCTACAGTCCAAACAGCTCCATTGGTAAAAGCAGTGAAGTCTGGAAATAGGAATAATGAACCAATTTCTGAAAAACTATTAAGTACTGGCAAAGTGACCAAATGTTCGCTTTGGATAGCAAAGGAAGAACCAGTTTGAACAAATACTTCGTTCAAGACAATTCCTGCTACTACGGCAACCAATGCTCCCGGTAAGACTTTGATCTTTTTCAATGCAGATACTCTATCCCAAACAAGCAAAATAATGATAGAAACTAAGGTAATCAATGTGGCACCTGGATGGATGTAATCGAACGATTCCATGAGCGTATTAAACGTATTGGACCCTGATTTTTCTACAAAATCCAAATCTCCTTCAGTATCTCTGTCGTATCCAAAAGCATGTGGAATCTGCTTTAAAAAAATAATAATGCCGATACCGGCCAACATACCTTCGATGACGTTATTAGGAAAATAATTGGATATACTTCCCGCACCCAAAAATCCTAAAATCAACTGGATAGCGCCAGCAATAACAACTGCAGTCAAAAATAATTCAAATGAACCTAAGGTAGAGATAGCTGTCAAAACGATTGCAGTAAGTCCTGCGGCTGGGCCACTCACACTTACATGCGAATTGCTCAGACTACCTACGACTATGCCGCCGATTACTCCTGAAATAATCCCTGAAAATAAAGGTGCACCTGAGGCCATTGCAATACCTAAACAAAGAGGTAACGCTACTAAAAATACGACCAATCCTGCTGGCATATCTGATTTCAAATGCTTGAAATAGGCATAAATATTTGACATATTGTTTTTAAGTTTATAATATTGGTGAATAGAAAATGAAGAGCCCGAAAATTTGATTTTCGATTAGGAAAATAAAGATGAGATTAGCAAAAGAATAGGTGCAAATAAGAATCTTACACATTTGCATCTGTATTGATGATGCCATTACATGATTAAAAATCAGTAAAACATATCAAATACATTCTCAAAATAATAAACCTATCTTGAAAATCTCAAATTAAATAAGTGAAGCTAAGCTTCCGGAGGATTTTCTATGTCTCGACCTATATCAGAAACATTATTGAAGCATGAAAAATGAAATCCGTAAGTTTTTTTCCGTATTTGATGCAGATTTGCAAAGTGATCAAAATCGTTGTAAAGCTTGGGTTCGATCAGTTCATCTTCTGACTTCTTTTCATGGCCCATGTTGTGGTTTTCTTCTTCCAAAATAGCTATGGCATACTTTGCATTAAAAAAATAATTGACCAGATCACCTGTGACAGTGCTCATCATACATAATACCAAACTGAAAATAAGAAACCTGCTTACGTACATACAGACATAAACTGCTTGTTCGGTAATTTTGTTCAAAAAAATGTTTAGAGGAAATGTGTTATTTTATAATATCTATTTTTATTTTGATCAATTCGACATTATAAAAGCAGAGAAATTTCCTTATCAAAGATAATGTCACAAACCTTACCATCATTTCCAACTATGATATCTGCTTTAGCTACAATATCATCCTTTAAATTATTTATAAGAGATATCTTCATTCAAAAATGTTATCAAATACAATCTGGATTCTTCCCTTGGATTTGTTTTTTCTAAGAAGTGCTTAAATATATACGAAGCAGAGTTAATATTATCTAGACAGTTGCATTCATCTTGTGCATAGGTGCCAACAAAAGCTCAACTTAAGGCACATTCTCATCCTGATATCTGCTTATGAATATTATCTTTTAGTACCAATGCCAATAATAAATGAATCTTGATACACCATATTTATTAACTAAAGGTAATTTTAATACCTCTAAGATATTAATAAGGACTGCACTTCCACCCATCATCATTCCATAGCAATCGAGATTTGTCAGAAAACCCAAAAAACTCTCCTATAAATATTTCATCTAAAAATGAACTAGGAACAGGTTCA
>CALFYH010000151.1 GCA_937952155.1 uncultured Saprospiraceae bacterium | reverse complement strand
CTTTGCTTCTTCATCAATTTGAATAATTGCACGGTATGGGCTGTCAGAAATAAGCATTTCTCTTGTTCCTAGACTGCCCTTTTTCTTAGTACGGTTTGGCGAAAAGTAGAGAGTTTCTAACTGATCAGTAATTTTTAGATACATACTTTCAGCTAGTTTTTCGCCCCAGTTTTCGATGCCATACGCCAAAATTTCAATTAAATCTTGTTCTGCTTGTGGCAAATAGGAAACTTCATAGATCATCTGTTACGGCTCGCCACTAATTCTCGTGCTTTTTGCATCGCTGTAGCATGTACCGTTTTCATCGCTGTGGTTTTTGATGGATGTGATTTCAAAGAGTTTAACGCTTCTGCAATTTTTTCTTTTTCCCAATCTTCATAATCATCACCCTGAATATCAAAAAGGCTTTCTAAGTGAGTACCTTTCACATCTTTTAATGATAAGAAAACACCAACAGGACGTTTATTCTTGGTCACTAAAACTGGCTCTCGTTGCATGGTGTCGAGTAACTCACCAAAACGTGATTTTGCATCTTTTGCTGTAATAATTTGCATTTTAAAACCTCATAAAAGTAGGCGTTTTGTCTATTCTAAGCTCTTTTGTAAGGCAGTCTACTATTATTTGCGATGCTTTTTTTTTGAGTACAAAATAATAAGAATATAGGACTTACGCATTGACGGATTCAAAAAAGTATTAAAATGCTTTATAAAGTATCTGTGATTAGACGAATTAAACATGCTTCTACAGCAACCTGTACTCTACCCATTTATATGGGCTTTCTCATGACAGAACCGAACTCTATTAGCTGCACACAACTTGCCGAGACTTATAACATCTCGCATGATAGTGTAAATCGCTTTCTAGAGCGTGAAGACTACACACCTCACGACCTATATCAAGAAGCAATTCAACATATTGATAATAATAAACTTATAGTCAGTATTGATGATACTGTTTTAGATAAACCGTATAGTCAGCATATGGACTTAGTTAGCTATTTTTGGTCAGGCAAACACCACCGATCCGTCAAGGGTATTAATCTCATTACCTTGTATGCGACAGATCAAAATGGTCAAAATATTCCAATTAATTTCCGAATTTATGACAAATCTGAAAGTAAAACCAAGAATGATTACTTTATGGATATGTTAAGTGAAGTACTCAGTTGGGGTGCAAAGATTCAATTTATTACAGGTGATAGTTGGTATTCATCGACTGGAAATCTAAAAACCATAAGAAAATATGGTATTCGATTTATGTTTGGTATCGACAGTAACCGTAAGGTTTCCCCAGAAAAAGGACAATGGTTTCAACTGCGTTTATTGCCAGATTTCCATCAGGGTCAAGTGGTCTGGCTCAAAGATTTTGGCTTTGTACAATTATTTAAGACTCAGTTAAAAGAACAGCAGAGGTTTTATATTGTGCATCAAGATGAAGATGATTTATTGTCCTTTGAGGGTTTTCATGAATTACATTCAAGTCATTGGAAAATAGAACAATATCACCGAGTGATTAAACAGGTTTGTCATATTGAAAAGTTTCAAGTAAGACGATCTAAACTGATTTTGAATCATATTTTTGCAGCCTTGATGGCCTACGTCGAGATACAAAAGAACCAGTTTGAGCGGATCTTTGAAAATGTATATCGTTGGCAGAAGAAATTATTTAGACCAATCATCAAAGACTTCATTGATGACTTTATTCTCGATAAAAATCATCTGCTACCACAGAGAATCTATAAATGATAGTGCGTAAGTCCTATATATAATGATTCATATAATTCACTAATCGGAGTTTGTGGTACTGAACTTACCTACAGATTCAATTCTGATGATACCTATATCTTTAACTTAGGTGATGGTCAAGACACAGTTTTTAATTATGATGCTAATTCACAAGATAATGATCGTTTGGTATTTGGTGCTGGTATTAATCAAAATGATATTAACTTGCATGTTAGTGGCTCCGATCTTATTGTTGCAATTAAAGGAACAACCGATTCAGTTAATATCGTAGGCTATTTTAGCAGCCAAGCAGATTATGCTTTAAATGCTATTGAATTTGCAGATGGCACAGTGTGGACTGCTGCAGACATTTATGATCGTTTGATTACAAATAATGCAGCACCAGTTGCAGTTGATGATATTGCAGATGCCAGCGTAATGATTACTCATTATGAGGATTGTACTCCAGACAATATTATCTCTAATGGTATTTATATAAACGTATTAGAAAATGATAGCGATGCTAATGGCGACTTCTTAACTGTTGGTATTTTGTCAGTTACT
>CALFYH010000150.1 GCA_937952155.1 uncultured Saprospiraceae bacterium | reverse complement strand
TATATTCGCATGTATCAGTGGAGCATGCATAGTATCCATGTACATTTACGTCCTACTGATACCCAAGTCAGGAATATCTTTAGTAGATGTATTGTCGATAACATTCATGTTGCCTCAGTATATTACGTTGGTCTGTGCAATATGCGCAAATGGTGGTATAGTAGAACGCTTGAACAAGGTCAAAGTACCTTTTGTGGGTACTCTGCTCGTGTACCTTATTTTGATCATGGGACTGATGCACCTCGCTGCCTGTGCATCTTGCATCGTCATTATGGTGGATGTTGGGGTCAAGAAATGGCTGAGCTCGTGCTATCTGATACTGATGGCAACGGTCAGCCTTGTCTTATGAGTATGCAGTTGTGTTGTTTTCGTGATCGGGTTCGAAGCCGAGACGAGACAAATAAGAAACTATAATAGAATCCTTTCCTCAGGCCACGCTAACTACCTCAAAATAGCCTCTCTCGACCCATACACTGAGACCACAAAGCCTCAACTCGAGCAGCAAATTCAAAATCTTTACACCCAAGAAAGACTTCAATATATTCCAGGCGCAGATCCTCTGTACAAATCCTTACTCTCAATGTTCATTCGCAACCATCCAAGCATAGAAGGAAGAAATAGATGTACTCTCTGTGATGAATACATTGATGACAAGAATAGAGGGGTTGAGACTCAATGCTGCCACAAACTCATGCACGGGAGTTGCCTTTTGGCCATATCGGCCGCTAGAATCCGCTGTTCATTTTGCGGGCTAAAAACATTAAAAATATTCATTAACGATGGAAAAAATAATTAAATAATTCACTAAGGTTCTGTTATCCATCAAGCTAATCTAGTATTGTATTTAACTTCACTAAATCCTTTTGCAAAACATTTCATATTACAAATATTTATATGTTATTGTGCCTTAATTTTGTATTTTTCTATTAAAACATGTCCCCGTATCTTTGTCATGTGAAAGGGAGAAAAACAAAATAGCTTACCTTTCATACGGTTAAAGAATCGGTCCGAAATATCGGAAATGTTCATGGGATTAAAAACAAAATCGGACTTCGGGTTGATTTTAAAAATTGTAAAATCAACCCGATAGTTTGGTCAAAAAGTATGGATTGAGTTCTTAGTTATTATAAAGAGATGTAAAATTCAGGCTTGAGAAATCTGGATTTTTTAAAAGTTTTGGTAAAGTTCATGGGGATCGAAAGATCAAAAAATGGTCACTTTGGGGGAAGTGGCCATTTTTTTTTTGCATAAACACCAAACTTGTCTCCTATCTGTCCCAAAATAAATTTTATCTTTGCCCCTTATGAGATTGAAGAGCCTTCAAATTAAGGGATTTAAAAGTTTTGCTAATGACACTATCCTGAATTTCAGCGAAGACGTGATTGGTGTGGTCGGGCCTAACGGTTCTGGCAAATCCAATATCGTCGATGCTATCAGATGGGTACTAGGCGAGCAGAAAAGCAAAGAACTGAGATTGGAAGCGATGTCTGATGTCATATTTAATGGTACTAAGACCAAAAAGGAAGCTCCTACGGCTACAGTAGCATTGACCTTCGAAAATGATAAGAACCTCTTACCTGTTGAATATCAAAATGTAACTATCTCTCGTACGCTTTATAGATCTGGAGAATCCGAATACAAGCTCAATAATGTAGTTTGCCGATTGAAGGATATAAATTCCTTATTTCTAGATACAGGTATTGGTTCCAATTCGTACGCCATTATTGCATTGGGTATGGTAGATGATATTTTGGCAGATAAAGAGAATTCTAGAAGACGAATGTTTGAGCAAGCAGCAGGTGTGTCCAAATATAAAATCCGTAAACGCGAAACCTTAAGCAAACTTAAAAGCGCCACTGAAGATCTCAATCGTATCGATGACTTGCTTTTTGAAATCGAAGGCAATCTAAAGACCTTAGAAAAACAAGCCAAAAGAACCCAAAAGTATCTCGACATCAAGGCTGAATATAAGGAAATGAGCATCAGACATGCTGTATTTTCCATTCAACACCTTAAGCAAAAATATAAGGGAATTTCAGAGCAATTGCTTAGAGACCAGGATACATATCGAGCCAATGATATCTTATTGCTCGGCAAACAAGCGACACTGGAAAAAGACAAAAAAGCTAACTTAGACAAGGAGTTGGCCCTTTCGGATCATCAGAAAAAGCTAAGTGATCTGGTATATCAAATCCGAACAAGAGAAAACGAGAAAGGCCTTCTCAACCAAAAGTTAGGCTTCAAAAAACAAAATAAAGAGCACTTAACCAAGGTATTAGCTGAAAGTGAAACGGAAATAGAAAAAACAGGTATCGATTCTAAGCAATTAGAAAAAAGAATCCAAGACGAAACTGTTCAATTAGAAAATCTGAAAACTACGCTTCAACAATCGAAGGAGATTTACGAAGCTGTGCGATCAGAATACAATACGGCAAAATTGAGCTTTGATATTCGGCAAAAAGAAAAGCAAGAAATAGAAAAACAGGTCTATAACTTGGAAAAATCCATTGCAATTCGACGAAATAATATCGAAAATAATGAAAGAGAAATCTTCAGGATCACGGAGTCAGTACAGTCCAGAGAGAAGGAGTTTAGTAGATGGAATCAACAAGAAACAGAGTATAATTCTGCTTTTGCATTAAAAGAAAAAGAGCTCGAATCGCTTATAAATAACGAACAAAATAGGCAATCCAACATTGCATCTCTTGAAAAACAAAGAGATAAACTACAAGAAGAGCTCAATGTTGTAAACCGAAATATCGACTCAAAACAAAATGAATATGATCTCCTCCGGAGTATGATTGACAATTTTGAAGGATTTCCTGAATCTATTCGTTTTCTGCACGATCATTGGAAAAAAGATTTGATTTTGCTTTCCGATATTCTCGATGTGGACGAACAGTACAAGGCACCTATTGAATTGTATTTAGAAAATTATCTGAATCATTTTGTGGTGTCAAACTTGGCAGAGGCACTTCATGGTATTACCCTACTCAAAAATGCACAGCAAGGCAAAGCCAATTTTTTCTTGCTTGATAGAATCGAAAAAACGCAGGAGACAAAAAAATTGAGTGATCATAAATTTGTTAGGGCCATCGATGTCATCAAGATTGAAAATAAATTCAAACCACTCTTGGAAAACTTATTGTCAAAGGTGTATATTTTCAGTGGTGAGCCTGATGAACTAAAGGAAACTGACCAAGATATCGTAATCATTTCGTCCACAGGTACATATTTAAAACATGGATTCACTATAGCTGGTGGTTCGGTTGGCCTATTTGAAGGCAAAAAAATAGGACGAAAACAAAATCTGGAAAAGCTCGCCCAGTTTTTACAAGAAAATGCGGTCCTTAAAACAGACTTGAATAACCGATTAACCACAATAAAAAAGGATCTTGAAAACCTGAAATCTTCCAATTTTAATGGTTTTATTGATAAAATAAAAAAAGAACTACAACATATAGATCAGGATAGAATAAGAATTCAACACCAAATCCAGTCTTTCAGACAGTTTAAAGATGAAAGTGATGTAAAAATCAAATCAGCAAAAGTTCAGATCAAAGATATTCAAAATCAGATTGCCCAAGAAGACCAACAAATCAAGGCTTTAAGGAAACGAGTTGAAGAACTAGAAAAGCCTGAAGATGGCAAAGAAAAAAACATCGATGTCCTTGGCGAAAAAATGTCTTCAACTTCTGAGCAGTTTAACCAACACAATATTGCACTCATCAGGCATCAAAATCTGATTGGTAATTTTGTTAAAGATAAGGAATTCAGGGATTTAAAAATATCAGAATTATCTCATAAGATCCAAAACGATCGTCAACGGATTTTATCTGAAGATCGTGAACGAATTGATATAGAAGATCAATTGATCAAAATAGATCAAGAATTACAGGTATATTATTTGGAGAAAAAGAACTTTCAGTCCACACTATCAGAAGCGGAACAAGATTTTTTCAAGGCACGCAATACGATCAATGAATTGGATGACGAAATTCGACAGCTGACCAAAGTGCAATCACAACTACATCAGATCATCCAAACACTGAAAGATCAGTTTACAGAACAAAAATTTCAGATTCAAGCGGTGGGCGAAAGATTAAGGATAGAATTTAACATTTCTGTAAATGACATCATCAATCAAGAAGCCGAAGCAGGAATTGATTATGAACAGCTCAGTGAAGAATTGGAAAAAATCAAGGTCAGAATGCAGTCTTATGGAGACGTAAATCCACTCGCTGTAGAAGCTTATAACGAAATGAAAGAAAGATATGACAATATAAATGTACAGCGTAAAGACATCCTTGATGCAAAGGAAAGCCTTGCTGACACCATGAAGGAGATAGAAAAAACGGCAACTGGACAATTTATGGAAGCCTTTGAAAAAGTGAGAGTGAGCTTTATTGAAGTTT
>CALFYH010000149.1 GCA_937952155.1 uncultured Saprospiraceae bacterium | reverse complement strand
ATTAGATAATGAACTAAATCAAATAAGAAAAATGTTAAATGCCTTTATAAAAAAATTAAATGCTAGAATATAAACCCTAAAATTCTAACACATCCTTATCACCATAATTACTGTAGGAACTCGTAATCACCTTGTCCCCAGACTTCAAGCCATCGAGTACTTCATAATAATTTGGATTCTTACGGCCAAGTGAAATGTTGCGTTTGACAGCACGTTTGCCATCAGCATCGACGACATACACCCAATTGCCACCCGTATCTGAGAAAAACCCACCAACAGAAAGCAATAGAGCCTTTTGTGCCTGCCCAAGTTCTAGTCTAACAGGCGACGATTGTCCTCTTCTAATACCTACTGGTGCAACTTTACTAAAACTCATATCAACGGCAAATCTACCATTGCTGACTTCTGGATATACTTTGAATACTTCCATTTCGTACTTAGTGTTGTTATACTCAAAATTCGCTTTCAAACCTGTAAATATTCTCGATATATAATGCTCATCTATATCAGCGCGTAGCTTAAAACCATTCATATCGTCTATTTGTCCGATATTTTGACCTTGGTTTATGTTAGAACCGATTTCTACATTGATAGACGATAATAGACCCGTAACGGGTGCTTTAACTACGAGATTTTCTAATGTTTGACGCCAGAGTGCTACATTCTGCTGTGTTCTCTTGAGCGTACCTTCAAGTTGCTTGATCTGCAGTTCAGCATTCTCTTGTTGGTATTTTTGGGATTCAATCTCAATAGCTCGTTGTTTTACAAGTCTTTCGTATTCTCTTTTGGTTCTTTGGAACTCTAGGTCAGAAACTATATTTGATTTTACTAATTTTTCGTTTCTTGCATGTATATCCTTGGCTTGCTCAGTCTGGAAGTCCAGATCACTCAATGTTTTTTGAAGATTGAACCGATCCACTTTAAGTCTTTGCCTAGTATTTTAGAGGTCATTTACCAGTCGGCTAGCTTCTGTTTCTGACTGTAGAAAATTCAATTTAAGACTTTGGTTTTCAAGACGTAAAATGATATCTCCAGATTTGACCATATTGCCACCTTCTACAAGCTTCTGTGTGACGTAACCACCGACGATGGCATCTAGCTGGATGGTTTTGAGTGGTTGTACGACACCTTGTACTATGATGAATTCATCAAAATTACCTTCTTTGACTTCTGAAACAGTAAGTTTTTCAGGATCCACATTGAGTTTGCTTCTTTTGTCTGCAAATCCAAATTGCCAAATGACAAAACTTAAAAATAGTGTTGCCAGTCCACTTAAAACTATCCTTTGTGTTGTCCAAAATTTCTTTGGGATCTGTCTGTCCATTTTATAAATGAGTATTTATACTTTTGTTTAATACCATCTGCGTGCCAAATATTTATATTATTGATATACAGGTTGTTATAATTTTTTCAGCTTACTACTTTGTCCGATTTTGGACATAGGTGTACGAAGTGACTTTGGGCTACCTAAATACTAAAATGAAGCGACTTCCTGATGGCTCATTAGCTTCATATTCTAATGATCCGTTATGCATTTGCATTATTTGTCTTGACAAGCTCAGTCCAATACCTGTACCTGAAATTTTAGTCGTATAAAAAGGTACAAACATTTTATTTATTTCGTCAGGATTTACACCTCGTCCATTGTCTATGATTTCTATAGTTTTTAACTGATTTATAATATGTGCCTTCACAGTGATCAAAGGAAATTCTACATCAATCGTTGCTTCTTTTGCATTTTTGATAGTATTGATCAATACTTGCTCTATTTGGTCTTGGTCACATACCAAAATAAAGTCGTTTTTAATATTAAAAGCAATCGAACTGCTCCCATCACTTTCGAAAAGTGCAATCACTCCACTACACAACTCTGATACAAATACTTCCTTTATATCTGGTAATGGAATATTTGTAAACTCTCTATATGCGTTCACAAAATTCATAATTCCTTTGCTTCGATTCCTTATAGTAGAGACAGCTATTTTTAGGTCGTCAGCAGCAGATTTTTGGCTAGGTTTTGATAAGTTGTTTAAATCATTGTCTATAATGACTTTCATCGTCTGAGAAAGTGAAACTATCGGTGTTACAGAATTCATAATTTCGTGCCTCAATACTTTTGTTATATTTTGCCACGCTTCGAGTTCGCGAGCCTGAAGTTCAGGGCGAATATTATGTATTGTAACCAATCTAAATTTTCTATCTCTCAGTATAATTTCTTTGACATTTATAGAAAGCTCGTTATTATTAATTTTAATTAGCTTAGATTCTCCTGAAGATAAGTGAATGAGCTGGTCATAAATTTCTGGGTGTTTGGATTTAATTGCCGATATATGGGTCAATTTATATATGCCCAATAATTTATTGGTAGCTTGGTTTACTATGTCAATTTTACCCTCCGTATTGTATGAAAGAATACCTACATTGATTTGCTGGACAATTGCTTGAACAAAATGTAAGGTAGCCTCTCGTTCAGCCCTGACATGATTAAAACTTTTAATTACATTGTTCAGACTATGATTTAGTGTCTCAAATGACTTACCTTTCTTATTATCTGATTTAAAAGTGATGGCAAAATCCTGATACTGAATCGAATCGAAAATACGGCTTAGTTTTTTATTAAGATTTGTTACGTGGTTATATAAATTGAATCCTGCCAATGCCATAAATCCTATCATCATCAAGAAAAGTCCATCCATATTTTGGTACAAAGCCCATGTTCCGATCCATGCCCAACAGCATATTAAGATTATTCTTATAATAATACCTACTGAGAAGGATTGCATAAAAATTAGAGTTTAGAATTTAATTGTTTACCAAAATCACCATGTACTTATTTGCACCAAACTTCCTTGGCTTTCCATCAAATTTAAAATTTCTTTACTAAATATCAATTGATTCAAAATTCTAAAAGGGAATATCGCTTAAATATTAAATAAATTTTTGGAACAGTGCATTTATTTGGTTTAAAACAGTTTAAATTTACATACCATACTTCTCCATCCGCCTGTAAAGTGCCTGTCTTGTTATGCCCAATTCTTTTGCCGCATCACTTATGTTGCCACTATATTTTTTGATTGCTTTGATAACCAACTGTTTTTCGACTTCTTCAATCTGGAAGCTTGTGAGTGCTAAAGTACTATCTAATTGTCTAGACGTACTGTCAAATGCGTCTTCTTTTATTATATGACTTCTTGATAAGATGACGGCTCTTTCTATGGCATGTTGCAGTTCTCTTACATTTCCTGGTCATGTATAAGACATGAGTTTTTTTTCAAATCCTAAAGACATTTCTGTAACATTCCTGTTGTATTTGGAATTATAAATTTTTAAAAAATGTTGGGCCAATAACAATATATCCTGTCCTCGATCACGTAATGGCGGAAGATTGATCTCAATGGTATTAATTCGATATAGCAAATCTTGCCTAAATGATTTATCATCGATGCGCTTATAAATATTTTCATTAGTAGCAGATATTAATCTTGCATCGAATTTAATCTCTTTATTACTTCCTACTTTTATGAAACTTTTATTTTGTAAGGCAAAGAGGAGCTTTCCTTGTTGTGCCATAGGGATATTCCCAATTTCGTCAAAAAAAATAGTGCCTCCTTCTGCTTCCTGTAGTCTTCCTTTTCTATCTTCTCTAGCATCTGTAAATGATCCTTTGACATGACCAAATAATTCGCTTTCAAATAACATTTCACTAATTGCACCGAGGTCTGCATGGACACAGGGCTTTTTTGACCTTGAAGATAATTTATGAATTTGCTTCGCAAGTAGATCTTTGCCTGTTCCATTTTCACCCAATATCAATACATTTGCTTCAGTTGGTGCCACTTGATTGATCACTTTCAATAAATTTAGCATAGTCTCATCTTGGGTAATGATAGCATCATCATTAGCGCCATTCCCAGTTTTGACTTCTAGTGATTGCAGCAAGTTGGCAAGCAATCTATCATTTTCCCATGGTTTTAGCAAAAAATCCGAAGCACCACATTTGATTGCCCTAACTGCCATCTCTACATCACCAAAGGCAGTGAATAGAATTACCTTTTGGTCGCTTTTTTTATCCAAGATATAATCAAGCCATTGAAATCCTTCAACACCAGTATTGACATTACGACTAAAATTCATGTCTAATAGGATAAGATCATAGTTTTGAGTATTTAGGATGTAAGGAATTTGTTGGGCATTTTTTCAATATCTACCTTTATAAAGTGCCGTTTTAGAAATAATTGTGCAGCATGCAAAATATGAACATCGTCGTCTATTATCAAGATTGATTTTTCTACCATCAGCTTTTGCTTATTATTTGGAGTAAAATTACAATATATTATTCACCAAAATCAAATTTTCCAGTAGTATAAAAGGTAAGTAATTTTTCTTGATGGATATATTGATATTTGGTTTG
>CALFYH010000148.1 GCA_937952155.1 uncultured Saprospiraceae bacterium | reverse complement strand
TCCTTAGAGATTAAATTCATATAGGCAAATTGTTGTGGTGTAAATCTTGTCCGACAAGATTTGGGCGCATAACTCATTAAATTTGATGGATCTGGCATATATCTGACACCTACTGGGTCGTATTCTCCACCAATATATTGGCAATTCAAAACATTATCTGAACCTAGTTCTGGGTCAGCTGGTGTATCACAAAATCCATCACCTCGTGTTTGGCAATTAATGCGTTCTACATATTCTAAGCCACCAGTAGTAGAATGCGTATGCAATAGACCAAAAAAATGACCCATTTCGTGGGATAAGGTGGATCCATTTTTTGCACAAGAATTAGCAACAAAAATACGTCTATTTGTAGTAAAATTGTTTGGCAGTGATGCATTGCCACACAAGGCTTCACCTGAGGGATTCAAGACTTTTGGGATGAAATAGATGTTTATAAAGTTAGGAAGATTATAATTTGATACAAGATTTTGTCCTTCGATGGTTGTGGTTTCAAGATATGTATTATCATCTATATAGTTGATAGGACTACAAATTTCAAACTGGATGTTTGCAGGTTCATAGAGGGTATTCATTATTTCAATGGCATCTAAAACATCACCTTCACTGATGCCCAAGGTACCAGTAGTGCTTCGAATGATATGTACCGCTATCATGAAAGTTCGCGTCATTTGACGGCTACCACTATTCAAATCTTGCCATTCATTTTCTAAGACTTCCTGTGAAAATCGTTTGCTGGATATTGGGTCTTCTGTGCCACATGGCAACTGAGCAAATGATATAAAAGGTAAAGTAGTAATTGCCCAAAATAAAAAGTATTTTCTTGTTAATTTCATCTTATGGTATAAATTTTCAAACTATAGAATTATTGAACGTTAAAATGTGAGTGCAATTTAAATCATTCTTATGAGTATGCAAATTTTTATTAATAAAATGCTCAATTGAAGACATTTATTATTTTCTAAAACTATTTTCAAAATTGATTGTTAACCATTTAGTTAAATAAAATAGTTAAACCATTTAGTATAAGTGAAGCAAGCACTATCCGATACTGAAATCCGAATCATCGCAGCCGCCGAGCGCATCTTCCTACTCAAGGGCATCGACGGCGCGCGCATGCAAGATATAGCCGATGAAGCTAACATCAATAAGGCCATGCTGCACTATTATTTTAGGAACAAACAGCAACTTTTTGATATCATCCTCGATGATAAGATTTCAAAGGTTTTTGATGTTTTTCAAGTGTGGGCACAGCCGCATCTCAACTTTGAGCAGAAGCTCCGCAAATTCGTGGAAGAAGAAATCAATCTTATAAAATCATTTCCCATTCTTCCATTATTCATCATGCTCGAGGCGCGCAAAAACCCTAATTTGATACCCAATAAATTGAAGAATTTCCCTATCCACGACGTAAAAGAAACCTTCCAAAATATCATACAAGCTGATATAGACAAAGGCAATATACGTCCCGTAAAGATGGATGAAATCATTCTCAATACCATGTCGCTGTGTGTGTATCCAGTCATAGCCGCACCCATATTCCAGTATGCATTTAAGGTGGATAATGACGCATATATGCAATACCTTGAAGAGCGAAAACAGCTAGTGCCAGACATGATATTGCGAGACCTGAATTACAAAACACCGCAAAATTAGTAATACATATATGCTTAGATTTACCTTTATTATTGCGTTTTTATGCACCAGTGTGTACCTATCGCAGGGCCAATACACACTCACTCAGGCGCTGCAAGACGCTAGTACTAAAAACAGTACCGCCACACTCATCGATCTAGCCAGACAGGAAGCTGACCTCAAGTACAGCATAGCCAGTCATAAGAATTTGCCACAGCTCAATCTCGTGGCGCAGTCCACCTATCAGTCGGAGACATCGGCATTGACCTTAGTTTTCCTGGGGTTACTATCCCACGACTATCAAAGGACCAATACAAGGCGCAGCTAGACATCAGTCAGAATATCTACGATGGTGGCGCCATCAGTGCACTCAAGGACAATGCGAGACTCGAAGGCGAGCTGAATGCCATCAACGCCGTTGCCGACATGGATAAGATCAAAGAGCGCGTCATTTTATTGTATTTTGGCATCTTAGAAGTGGATAAGCGATTAGAAAATCTGCAGCTGGTAAAAGATGATCTAAATGGTATAGAAAAGCGATTGACAGCTGCCGTACAGAATGGTATCAGCCTGAAATCTGAATTGAATAATATAAAAGTGGAGCAGATCAATGTAGCTACCCAGGAGAATGAACTCTCCACCATCAGAAAGACACTCACCTCACAGCTGGAAGTATGGACACATCACAGCCTTGCGCCTAGTGATAAACTTGAAATTCCAAGCACGACCTTAATCGATGAATCCTTCAATAAGCAGCTGCCTGCGCTTGCTATGTTTGGTATTCAGAAAAAACAAATCTCCCTAGCACAGCGCCTAGATGAGATCGCCCGAAGGCCAAAAATCGGCGCATTCGCACAGCTGGGATATGGCAAGCCGGGATTGAATTTTTTGAAAAATGAATTTGCACCTTACTATCTCGTGGGCGTGCGAGCTCAGTGGAATATCTCGAGCTTCTACGACCAAAGCCATCAAAACAAGCTAAATGCGCTCTACCAATCCAAACTTCAGGTAAAGGAAGATCTAGTCTATCAACAGCTAAATACCCAAGCCATCCAGATGCAAAACGACATCGCCAAATTGGAAGACACCAAGGATATGGACAGTGAAATCATACTTTTGCGTAAGCAAATAAAAGAAACTGGCGCCGTACAACTGGAAAATGGAGCCATAACTTCAGCGGATTATTTATTGAAATTAAATGATTATAAAGAATCCATTCTCAAGCTGGAATTGAATCAAATCCTAGCCCGCAAGACACAGTATTTATTAAAACATTTAAAGGGATATTAATTTATTTTTATAAAAAAAGAAAACAAAATATATGCGCAATCATACTTTCAATATCGTCCTCGCAGCACTCGCACTGATCACGCTGCCATCTTGCTTCAATAAAAATAAGAGCTTTGACGCCACCGGTACTTTTGAAGCCACAGAGATCATCGTATCGGCTGAGGCCAATGGTAAAATTTTAAAATTTGATCCCGAAGAAGGCGCGCTTCTGAAGGCTGGCCAAGAAGTGGTATTCATAGATCCAAGTAATCTAGAACTCCAAAAAGTGCAAGCTCAGTCGAGTATCCAAGCCATCAATCAAAAACAAAATGACCCTCGTCCGCAGATTCAGGTATTACAACGACAATTGCAGTCTGCAGATGCACAGATAGCTACCCTGCAAGCACAAATGACAGTACTTTCTAAAGAACAAAAACGAATCCAAGCCATGTACAATGCGGAAGCGGCGACAGGCCAAAACCTGGATGATATCAATGGGAAAGTGGATATTTTAGCTAAGCAAATAGCTGCAGCCCAGGAGCAAAAATCGGTGATAACAGCCCAAATCCAATCAGCAAAAGAAACCGTAAGCATCCAAAATAAAGGCATCACCAGCGAGATAGATCCCATGAAAAAGAAGATCGCCATCCTGGATGATCAGCTACAAAAAACAACTGCAGTCAATCCCATCGATGGCAATATGATCACGAAATACGCCAATGCAGGTGAGCTAGTAGCCATGGGAAAACCACTCTACAAGCTCGCCAATATGGATGAAATGACCCTAAGAGCCTACGTCACTGGAGACCAATTGCCTACCATCAAAACCAACGATAAGGTGCAAGTATATATAGACGACGCTGATGGTAAGTACAAGCAATATGAAGGTACGATCACGTGGATATCGCCAGAAGCAGAATTCACACCCAAAACCATTCAAACCAAAAATGAGAGATCCAATCTGGTCTATGCCATCAAGATAAAGGTAAAAAATGATGGATATTTGAAAATCGGTATGTACGGCGAGGTAACATTTGAAAAAGCAGCTGCTGCAAAATGATTTCTATCCAACATATCAACAAGTCGTATGGCAAAAAGGGAGAAATTCCAGCCTTGCAAGACATCAGCCTTGAAGTCAAGAAAGGAGAGATATTTGGACTCATCGGCCCTGATGGTGCGGGCAAGACCACGCTATTCAGGATTCTCACGACCTTGATCCTGCCCGATAGTGGTAGTGCGAGCGTAGCAGGATTTGACATCATCGATCAATACAAGGAAATCAGGCGTTGTGTAGGCTATATGCCAGGCAAGTTTTCGCTCTATCAAGACCTTTCTGTCGAGGAAAATCTTTCTTTTTATGCAACCATTTTTGATACGACCGTGGAGGCTAATTATCACCTGATCAAGGATATATATGACCAGCTCGCACCCTTCAAGACTAGACGAGCAGGTGCATTGTCTGGTGGTATGAAGCAGAAATTAGCGCTTTGCTGTGCATTGATACATAA
>CALFYH010000147.1 GCA_937952155.1 uncultured Saprospiraceae bacterium | reverse complement strand
CAACAAGCAGTTTTACCTCAGCATGGTGGTGGCACTATCTATTTGTGAAGCCGTTGATCAGCTTACAGGCTTGAATACCACCATCAAATGGCCCAACGATATCTACTACCAAAAACAAAAATTAGGGGGCATTTTGATTGTCAACCAAATGATGGGCATGAAGTGGACAGGTTGTGTAGTAGGTATTGGATTGAATGTAAATCAGATAGCATTCGACCCTGAATTGCCCAATCCGTGCTCATTGCGGATGGCCACCCAAAAGCTATTTTCACTTGAAGAGGTATTATCAGCCGTTCTTATGCAACTTGAACACAATTATAACCAATTGCTTCGGTCGGCTGCGTGGGAAGATATTCACAACTTGTACCATCAAAAGTTATTGGGCTGGCAGCAGGAAGTTGAATATCAGACAGAAGACAACGAAGAAATGTGTTCGGGTCGCTTACTGGGTGTTGATGACACGGGCAGAATACTGCTGGAAAAAAATGGAATTACCACCCGTTTTGCCAACGGTGAAATTCGCTTGAGGTATTGAAATAAAAAAACCGCACTTTCTGGAAAGCGCGGTTTTTTTATAGATATTCTTACCGAATTAGGCTTTCTGAGATTCTACGTAAGAGATGGCTTGGCCAACTGTTTGAATCTTTTCAGCTTCTTCGTCTGGAATGGATATGTCAAATTCTTTTTCAAATTCCATAATCAACTCAACTGTATCCAAAGAGTCTGCCCCAAGGTCATTGGTGAAGCTGGCTTCGTTTGTAACTTCAGACTCATCAACACCTAATTTGTCGATGATAATTTTTCTTACTTTTTCTGCGATTTGTGACATCTTAAATAATGTTTTCTAAATTAAGCTGCAAATAAAGGAAATAGCAAAGTCATAAACAAATATTTGTAGGGTTTTTTAATATTAACTATTTTGCTAATATCATACAATATACTCATATTCAACTATTTATAAAATTTAATTTTATAAAACTAATAAACCAAATACCTGATTGTACCAATGAGCAAAAAAATAGACAGCTAAAATTATGTTAATGCACAAAAAAATGATGAAAATAATTTTTTATATCGTAATATTGCAATATTATTTAATTATATCCAATGGGAGCATCAAAAACAGATCACTTTAGTGATAACCACAACCAAATGGCGTCAATAGCCAAAGCACTTGGTCATCCAGCAAGGATAGCCATTGTAGAGTTTCTGGCAAAATCTGAAGCTTGTATTTGTACTGATATCGTAGATATTTTGCCACTTTCCCAACCTACTGTATCGCAACACCTTAGAGAGCTAAAATCCGCAGGTATTATCAAAGGTACCGTAGAAGGAAACGCAATCTGCTATTGTCTAAATCAGGAAGTGCTTTCGATACTAAAAGAATATATCGGAAAACTAGCAATTATCAAAACCTGCTGTTAAGTGTTTGTTTGAAATTTATACTTTAGTAACAAAATGATGTATTCTAATCAACACAAATATTCTTTAATTTTTAACATAAAACAATAATACAATGAAAACCGGAGATCAAATCAAAGAAATAGTAAAACAAAAATACAGTGAGATCGCAATGCAAGACAAAAGCACCAATATGTCTTCTTGCTGTGGCGCTGGAGGATGTTCGACAGAAGTGTATAATATCATGAGCGATTCGTATGATACGCTAGAAGGCTATGAACCTGATGCAGATTTGGGGCTGGGATGCGGTATTCCGACAGAATTTGCGAAAATTAACGAAGGAGATGTAGTGCTTGACTTGGGTAGTGGTGCTGGCAATGATGCCTTTGTTGCCAGGAAACTTACAGGTCCAACAGGCAAAGTGATCGGTGTTGATTTTACTGAAGCAATGATAACTAAAGCACGTGCAAATGCTGAAAAACTCAAGTTTCACAATGTAGAATTTAGATTAGGAGATATTGAAGAATTGCCACTTTCAGATAATACCGTGGACGTAGTCATCTCAAATTGTGTATTGAATCTTGTGCCAAATAAAAGGAAGGCATTCAACGAGATATACCGAGTATTAAATAAAGGTGGCCACTTCAGCATATCGGATGTTGTACTTACTGGTGAGTTACCCGAAGGCTTACAAACGGCTGCAGAAATGTATGCTGGCTGTGTCGCAGGTGCTATCCAAAAAGACAGGTATATCCAAAAACTGGAACAAGCTGGATTTTCAAATATAACAATTCAAAAAGATAAACTCATCATTATCCCTGATGATATCTTGGTAAATTATTTGGACGAGGCACAAATGGAAGCTTACAAAGCAAATAGTAACATCATCCACAGCATCACGGTATATGGCGAAAAAGCCGCTGCATGTTGCGCGCCTGGCTGCTGTAATTGATAAACAATAAATTCAAAGGTCGATGCTAAAAGGTATCGACCTTTTTGATTTTTTTTGGAATCAGTGATTTAAAAAAGCAAATTTGATTATAACCCTTATGGAAAGTACTAAGTAATCGAAATATTTTCCTAAACTTACCTCACATCGTCTCAATCACTACATCTTCTTCCTTTCTCATTAAAAATGTGATCAGAGTATAGAACATTACAGCTGATAGCAAGATAAAATAATAGGTAAACAATCTCCATACCGATACGATCAGATAGGACAAATCTGTTGGAATGCTTTTGCCAAAAATCAAAAGGAATGAAGCCTCTGCTCCACCAGATGCACCAGGCGTAGGTATAAACAACATCGTAACAAATACGACCCATTGTCTAACATACATCTGAATGGTATCAAAGTCAACATTAAATGCATGCAAAATGACCAATAACACAGAAAATTTAGAAATCCATTGTATGTACAACATCGTCATACTCAGCACCATGCGCAATTTTCCATGTTTAAGGGCTTTGTTGAAATTTAATTTCATCCCATCTAGGCTTGTGGACAACTTCTCCTTAATGCTGTGTATTCTATCTTTGAATTTTTGAGGTAGATAGCGAGATATTCTAAGCGCTTCAGGTATTTTTTTGAACTTTAACAGCAAGAAATACATTACCAATATCACTATTGGCACTAGAATTTGTAAGGTATTATGATCTATAAAATTATATAATCCACTGCCGATTTTTGTCAATAAACCCGTGGAAAATATACCAGCCAACATGATGCCTGTGATGTAAAACAAAATATCTTCAACTACACCATAAGTCATAATAAACCCAACACTAGAGGCTGCAAATCCTCGATTTAATAACAATGCCGCCTTCACGGGTGCGCCACCTACCGCCGTCGGCGTCAATGCCGAAGCCAGATCAGCAGTGATTACAACCCGAAAAGCATCCGCATATCGTATCTTCTCATGCAAAAATCCTGACCACATGACTACCCTGAAAGCATATAAAGTCCACGGAATCAACATCAAAATGATGATCAACAAAATATGACCTACACTGAGTCCATTAAGGTATTTAAGAAGCGATTTTTCAGTTGTGGACAAGACAAACACGATATGTGCTGCCACACCTAAGCCAATAAAAAGTATAAGTCTGTTGATTAACTTCCGAAAATCCAGTTTCTTAATTGACATCAAACATTGGTTTTAGCAGGCACAAAAGTAACTTAATTAATTTGAACTGTTTTTAATTATTGAAGTTAGTCGCCAAAAATAACATTATTCAAGCTATTATGGCAATAAATAAGGGTAATAGATAGTTTGTTATTATGTTTTAGACTTATCTTTGGCACACAAATAGATTTTTTCTTTTGGTAAGTTATTTTTTGAAGCAAATAAATGAAAATACGCACACTTAATATTTATATATTCCTTCTGATGTTCATGTTGTTTTTTGCACATGAATTAAAAGCTTTACACATCATTGGTGGCGATGTTGTATATAAGTGTATCGGATTGGACACATTGAGTAAAACGGTTAGGTATCAGATCACCTTTACCATGTATAGAGATAGCAAAAGTAATGGAGCCAATTTTGATGATCCTACAAATTTTGGAATCTACAGAGGCAATGGTTCTAATTGGACATTTGTAAGGACCATTGACAAAATTAATGTTAGAGATGTCAAAGATATTGATATCGTAGATGCAAGCAATCCTTGTATCTTAGTCCCAGTCAATGTCGGCGTACAAAGTGGTGTATATATTTTTGAAGTGACGCTACCGATTGTGAATCAAAATTATATGATTGCATATCAACGATGTTGTAGAAATAATACCATCTTAAATTTGCTAGATCCTGGATCAACTGGTGCCGCTTTCACAACCGAAATAACACCTGAAGCTCAACTGTCTTGTAATAATAGTCCAACATTCAAGAGCTTTCCACCGGTAGTAATATGTGCCAATCGTCCCATAAATTACGATCATTCAGCTGTAGATATGGATGGAGATAGCTTGGTTTACGAATTTTGTAATCCGCTGACCGCTGGAGGTACCGAGGGAACAACGTCGGGAAGCCCTACTTCTTGTATTGGTGTAACTCCAGATCCTCGCAATTGTCTTCCACCTTTTGATTTTGTAACTTTCAAGTCTCCAAATTTTACTTATGACAGACCAATGGGAGGCAATCCGGTTATAACTATAAATCCAGTTACAGGCATCATCGAAGGATCTCCAAATATACTTGGACAATATGTCGTAGGTGTGTGTGTCAAAGAATATAGGAAAGGAAAATTAATAAGTACCCTGCGCAGAGATTTTCAATTCAATGTAACCACTTGCCAAATAGCTGTAAATGCAGACCTGAAAGCCACTTCAAAAACACAGTCAGAGTTTCAAATCAATAGCTGTGGCGATTATACCATCAATTTCCAAAACCTAAGTACAGATGAAAAATATATAAAAAATTACTATTGGGAATTTGATATCAATAATAAAAAAGAAATCTACAATACGAGAAACGTATCAGTGACATTTCCAGGATTGGGAAGTTATAAGGCTACAATGATTTTAAACAAGGATCTGCCAGGCTTCGTGGAGTGTTCGGATACAGCGAGTATTGTAGTGAATTTGTATCCTTCTATTGATGCTGATTTCAGTTTTGCTTATGACACATGTGTTGCTGGTCCAGTAGCTTTTAAGGATTTGTCTTTGTCAGGAGCTGGCCCAATACAAAAATGGAATTGGAATTTTATCGAAGGTGTTTCGACTGTGCAAAATCCGTTTTTTGAATATGAAAATCCAGGTTTAAAAACGGCTAGGTTGATAGTTGAGGATCAAAACAAATGTAAAGACACAATAATAAGGCAAATTAATTATTTTCCATTACCTGCATTAATTGTCATCGAACCCAATACTTTTACGGGTTGTCAGCCAGCAAATATATTTTTTGATAATCTTAGTACACCTATTGACTCAACTTATACTTTTGAATGGGATTTTGGTGATGGTGGTACAAGTGATCAATTAAGCCCAACACATTTATACACTGATATCGGTGTTTATACTGTAAAATTAAAACTTAAATCTCCAATCGGCTGCGAAACTACCAACGATTGGCCAAATCTTATCAAAGTACTGCCAAGTCCAACCGCAGGATTCAGCTATTCGCCTGAAAAACCCGATTATTATAACAACACAGTCCAATTTACCGACTTGTCTAAAGATGCACAAGCTTACACTTGGTTATTTGATTCCCTAGGATTGTCCCTTCTCCAAAATCCTACCTTTACCTTTAGGGATACAGGCTTATTCACCATTTATCAGATAGTACAACATTCTTCAGGATGCTCCGACACTGCCACTACAATAATACCGATTTTTCCTATTGTAGATTTTTATATGCCAAATGCTTTTACACCCAATGATGATGGACTAAATGATGTTTTTATTCCGGTCGGAAAATTTTTGGGAATCAAATCCTATAATTTCTCTATTTGGAATCGTTGGGGCGACCATATCTTCAATACCAATGATTACAATGTAGGTTGGAACGGACAGCGAAACAATAGTGGAGAGCAGTCACCTGGTGGCGTATATGCTTTTACGATAGACTATGTAGATGCTTTCAATAAGTCTCATAGCATAAAAGGCCATTGTACATTGTTGCGATGACAAAATAAATATCCTAAATATGAAAATCAACCAAATGTGCAAAGACGGTACAATTTTTGATTTATACTTGGTAGAAAATCATATTAGAACCTGTAATTATTAAACAAATCTAAAGCCATCTCTCGAAAGGAATGGCTTTTTTTGTATTTGTATTTGCCATTTACCAAAAAAGTCAAGCTTATAAATCTCCTAAAACCGAAACAAAACACATATGAATAAAGGTCGATTAACTTATTATTTCAGAAAGTTTGGATTGATTATGGTAGCCGACAAAATCAAATTTGCGTTATACTCAGTATTAAACTATCGTAAAAATAAAAAATTTAAAACCACTTTTCCTGATGTAGTAATGCCTCCGGATTATATGATTTTCGAATCCTTTAAACTGGATTATGAAAAATATTATTTAGGCGGCCAAAAAACAGCTGAATGGATATGTTCATTGTTAAATAAATACGGGTCACTTGAGAGAAAGTACATTTTAGATTGGGGATGTGGGCCAGCAAGAGTTACACGACATTTGCCAACGCTCATGTCGGGTTCAAAAGTTTATGGGACAGATTACAACCCAAATACCATCACTTGGTGCAATGCCCATATCCCAGATATCACCTTTGTAAACAATACCTTAAATGGAAAATTAAATTTTGAAGCAGCTTATTTTGATGTGATAATTGGAATATCGATTTTCACACATTTGTCTGAAGAAAATCACCGATTTTGGATAGATGAGCTACACCGAGTACTAAAAAAAGATGGTATTGCTTTTCTTACTACAGCAGGAGAAGCTTTCAAAATTCAAATGACAGATAATGAAATAAGTCAATTTGAAGCAGGACATTTGGTTTTGAGAGGAAATACTTTCGAAGGTCATCGGACTTTTGCCGCTTTCCAACCCAAAACATACTTTACAAAATTATTATCTACAAATTTTGATATTTTGGAATTCAAAGCTGGTACTGAACAGTCTTGGGGTATCGAACAAGATTATTGGATATTAAAATCGAAGTGAGAAGGAAGTATTGGAATTAAACTTGTTAATATTAAAATTCAGCACATTGGATTATGAAGTCAATAAAATTTGTAGCTCACTTAGGATTCATTATTTTTTTAATTTCTTGTGATTCTGACCTGAGCGTGCGTGATCTTGAAGGCCATAAATATAAAACCATAAAGATCGGAAATACAGAATGGTTTGCCGAAAATTTACAAACAGCCTTCTTTCAAAATGGAGACTCTATCCCTAATATACTTGAAGATTCACTATGGTATATTCTAAATACGCCTGGATTTTGTTACTACGATAACAACCCAAATAATAAAAACACTTTTGGGAATCTGTATTATTGGTATGCCGTAAATGACAAAAGGAAAATATGTCCTTGTGGTTGGGAAGTTGCAACAAAAAGCCACTTTGGAGAACTCTCTAGATTATTTGGAGGTGATCAGGTTTCTGGAAAATCACTTAAAGATAATTCAAATAGATTATGGTTAGGTGATACTAATGCAACTAATGACAGTGGATTTTCGGCACTGCCAGGAGGACATCGAGATGAACATTTTGAACGATCTGGCAAGTATGCATTCTTCTGGCAAAAAGATGATTACCACGGTCAAGCCTGTTTCATTGAAAATCTCTGCGCTTATGAATGTAGTATTCTAAGCGACTTTTCATATGTAAACCAAGATTTTGGTCACAAATATAGAGGTATGTCAGTCAGGTGTGTTAAAATTGAAAAATCAATGAAATAACCTCAAAAATCTCTCCTTACACCCAATTCTACTCCTACATTGTTCAATTTTGTTACCACCGGATTGCTTGCATCATTTACTGGCTTTGTTTGCCATAGATAATAAGGTTTAAGTATCACAGTGGTCTTTCGAAAGATATTGTACCCAATCATCACACTTCCTTTTAATGACAATCCTATATTTGATTTGTACATATTACCTTCATTTTCTATTCTCGTAAGAGCCAGATTTTGATTGTAGGTTTTCCCTATTGCGCTAAACTTAAGATTGATACGAGCAGAAACTTCAGCACCAAAATTCCACTTTTGCACATTAGACAAAAATCCTACCGACAATGGTAGATCGATAGCATTATACCTGATTTCTCCTTTATTGACCAAATTTCCCGTCACAAAACTTGTGTCTGTAGGTAGTCCCGTGTTCGGATCAAAATTGATAATCATTTTTGTAATGGCTTCTTTTTCCAAAATAAATAATTCCTTAGATTGCATAAACTCGATGCCTGTGCTAGCATAGATACCTTTATACAAATACATACCGATCTTGCCATATGCGCCCCAAGTATACCAAGCGCGCTCTGTGTGATTCCGTAGATCCAAAAGTGATTTCTCAGATTCTCTTCCTGATATGGTTTTTACAGGCCTTCCAAATTGCAATCCGGCTTCGACAAAATAGCTTTTTCTTTTCTTTATCCTGAAGTCATGACAAATGATATCGTCTTTGTATTCTATATCATTCTTTTTCAAACTATTACATGCACCCAATTTATTTCCTAACAATGTTGGGATACTAACCTTTTCCATGATGGCCTTAGATACGGCAGCTTGATCTTCTACCCTATTTTCTGAGAGAATTTCCACTGTTTTTTGGGACGTTTGTACTGAATATTCTACTATATCTTGTGTATTAGATTTACTTAATGATTTTGTGGTTGTCGCAATATTTGCCTTTGACTTATGTCCGTCGGATGTTGGTAAAACATGTTTCTTTTCATATTTTTTTACTTGCTGTATTAACCCATTATTGGACAAAGAATTCCCATCAGTTTTGATAATATTAGAAGATGGAGATTTATCCTCAATATTGGCAATAATCGTTTGTTTATCAGCAAAATACAAATATCCAGCTACACTGGCCAAAATTCCTGATGTCAGTATCCAGATCCATACCACATTTCTTCTTCTCTTTTTATCGAGATGTTGTGCAATGTTATCCCAAACAAAATCTGGTGGATTCACTGCTTTGGTTTGCGCTATTTTATATTGAAATTGTTCTGTATTCATGATGCTTGGATTCTCAATTTTAACTCTTGTGCAAGAGATTTATCATTTAATATCAAATGCTGCATATATTTTCTAGCTTTGTGTTGTTGCGTTCTAGAAGTACTAACCTCAATACCTAGGATTTCAGCAATTTCCTGATGATTTAGTTCGTCCAGGACATACATAGAAAAAATCGTTTTATAACCTGAAGGCATAGAATTTAGGTGCTCTAATAATTTATCATAATTGTAGTTGAGTTCAAACAAAGTCTCTGAATAATGTGAAGTATCAAGTTCAGGTAGCTCCTCAAGCTGCACAAAGTTCAACTTTTTATGCTTACGCAATTGTTCCAAAGATGTTCTTACTATAATTTTTTTTATCCAAGACGATAGCCTCAACGGGTCTGTAAGTCGATGTATATATTCAAAGACATTGATAAAACCTTCTTGTAAGGCATCACATGCTGTATCGTGATCAGGGCAATATCGAAGGCAGACACTAAACATCTGCCCTCGATATTGATCATAAAGAGCCTTTTGAGCTACTCGCTGATTTTTTATACATGCTTTTATCAAATCCTGATCAATCATTATACTCAGTCCTTACAACTTAACTCGAAAATCTCCTTTAAATTCGTATATTTCAATTCCTTGTTCCTTTTTCATTTTAACGCTATAATTTCCATTAATTTCATCACCTGGATTGACGCCTGGCGTAGTGATATTGATGGTACCGCTTTCTAAAATTGGAAATCTCGCCCAATTAAATTGTTCTGATAAAGCAATTAATGAACCGTCAACTATTGGATAACTTCCCACAGGTAGTGTTGAGACTCCAATAGGCAGTTCAAATATAATATTAATAAATGTGCTGTCTCTACCAAAACCTTGTAAGTTAGCTTCATTTTCTTTTTGACTCAAATCTTCTTCGACTTCTATTAACATTTTCTCTTTTTTATTTAAGAGAGTTCTAATGTCTGCCAATTTTTGTATTTCTTCTATATTCTCACTTTTTGACTTTAGTAAATAAGGATTTTTGTGTTTTTCTCTTTGACGGTGATTAGCAAGCGTAGCCTCAAACGTATATAGTACACCATTCGTTAACTTATCCGTTGATATGTTAATTCTGTGAACTGATTTGTTAGATATTGGATAGGACACAACTTTACCGGTTTCATGCACTACATCTTGAAAACAGCCATAACCATCGTTTGTTTTTTCATAGACACCTTGAAAAATCATATTTTGTATTGAGTTGTATTCTTGAAACTCTTTTAATAAAGAATAATTTGACTTATTAAAAAAGGAAGAAGAAGTACCATGTGATT
>CALFYH010000146.1 GCA_937952155.1 uncultured Saprospiraceae bacterium | reverse complement strand
AGCAGAAAATAATGATAGCCTTACACCATTATTTGAAAATAAATTTAAACTTATTTCACAAAAGTTTCAAAATCAAAAGATAAGAGATTTACTATATTATGAATTGCTCAAAGAAGGCATGATGACCGATATTAATGGTGTTTCTACTGTCATTAGCGACTATACCAAGCTGCAGCAAAACGATAGCTATCACGAAGAGATAATAAAGGAATACAACAAATGGAAAAATCTGCTTCCAGGCAAACCTTCGCCCAAATGGACGCTGAAAGGATTTGATAAAAAGCAATATTCGAGTTCTAATTTTAATGGAGAAGTACTGTATATTGATATATGGGCTACTTGGTGTGGACCTTGTTTGAGAGAGTTACCTTCACTTGCAAAATTAGCAACCCATTTTAAATCCGAGAAAGGACTCAAGTTTATAAGTATATCTATCGACGATACACAATCCGAATGGGCAAAAATGGTAAAAGAAAAGCAACTACATGGCATCCAACTTATCGCTGAAAATGGTTGGAATTCAGATATTGTTTCAGATTACAAGATTAATGGAATCCCAAGATTTATTATAGTAGGAAAGGACGGAAATATTATCAATGCCAATGCGCCAAGACCTTCATCCAAAGAAATTATTCAAAGCCTTAAATCCGCATTGCAAAGGTGATTATGTTTGCAAAATTCCTGGATTAAATTTTTCGACAATGCCATGATCAGCCATTTCTATTCCTATAGAGATGAGTTCGCGTGTTTTTCTTGGATCTATAATGGCATCGACCCAAAGTCTGGCTGCTGCATAATAAGGCGATGTTTGTCTGTCATACCTTGACTTGATCTCATCGAATAGTGCTTGCTCACTGTTTTTGTCTGGTGCTTCACCTTTTTTCTTCAGTGCTGATACTTGAATTTGGGTCAAAACTTTGGCCGCTTGCGTTCCACCCATTACAGCAATTTTTGCAGTAGGCCATGCAACGATCAGCCTTGGATCATATGCTTTTCCACACATAGCGTAATTTCCAGCACCGTATGAATTGCCAATAATTACAGTAAATTTAGGAACTGTAGAATTTGCAACTGCATTGACCATTTTGGCTCCATCTTTAATGATACCGCCATGTTCGGACCTTTTGCCGACCATAAAACCTGTCACGTCATGCAAAAAAACCAACGGTATTTTCTTTTGATTGCAATTCATGATAAATCGTGTTGCTTTATCTGCAGAATCGGAATATATCACACCACCAAACTGCATTTCACCGGCAGCATTTTTTACAACCAATCGCTGATTAGCCACAATTCCTACAGCCCAACCATCGATGCGTGCATAAGCACAAATAATAGACTTGCCGTAGTCTTCTTTATACAATGTAATAGGTGCATCATCCACTATGCGTGTGATAATCTCCATCATGTCATATGGTTTCGTCGAATTTGCAGGAAACAATCCAGGCAACTCATTGATACTGTGTCGTGGTTTAACTGAAGGTATTTTATCAAATCCAGCCTTTTCGCTTTGACCAAATCGTGAGACCAAATCTCTAATCGTCTGTAAGCAAGTCTTGTCATCAGGCATTTTATAATCGGTCACACCCGAAATTTCACAATGTGTCTTAGCGCCACCCAATGTCTCCTGATCCACGTCCTCTCCTATCGCAGCTTTGACTAGATATGGTCCAGCTAAGAAAATCGAACCTGCTCCTTCTACAATCAGTGCTTCATCGGACATTATTGGCAAATATGCACCACCAGCTACACAGCTACCCATTATAGCGGCTATTTGTGGGATTCCCATGGATGACATACGCGCATTATTCCTAAAAATACGACCAAAGTGCTCTTTATCTGGAAATATTTCATCTTGCATCGGCAAATACACACCGGCACTATCCACAAGATATATGATGGGAATTCGATTTTCCATGGCTATTTCCTGCGCTCGCAAATTCTTTTTGCCTGTAATGGGAAACCAAGCTCCTGCCTTTACAGTAGCATCATTGGCTACTATCATACATAATCTATTGGCAACTTTACCAAGGCCTGCGACTACACCACCTGCTGGACATCCACCTTCTTCTGGATACATTTCATAACCGGCGAAAGCACCAATTTCAAAAAAACTTGAATCCTTATCCGTCAGAGCGGCGATTCTTTCACGCGCTGTCAACTTGCCATCAGCATGTTGTTTTTCTATGCGATCTTTGCCACCACCAATGGAAATTTTATCTAATTTTTGCTGCATTTCAGAAACCAAAAGCAACATCGAATCTTCATTTTTATTAAAATCTAAATTCATTATTTCAAGATTGTGAATTACCGATATTTCGATAGTATGAAAGCGTAAAGTTAGATAATCGATTGATAAAGTACTATTCTTATTCCAAATTAATCATTAAATGCCAATTATTAGAAGATATATAACATACTTTTTGTAAAAAATATAAGATGGATTGCCAAATAGCCCATTCCTGTCTTCATAATGTCGTACCTTTACGCATTAAAATACGATCACAATGAAGGTTTCCATTGATATGAAGTCTGGTAAAATAGCCGAGACTAGTACAAAAGACATCATTGCCGGCATCGATCTGGGTACTACGCACAGTCTGATAGCTTATATAGACAATCAAGGTCAACCACAAACGGTCAAAACCGGTGAAGGAAAACAATCCTTAACGCCATCTATCATTCATTTTGACGAAAGAGGGCAACTCATCGTCGGCGAAGTGGCAAAACAATATTTAATTTCTCAACCTGGGAGAACAATTTTTTCTGTAAAGCGGCTGATGGGAAAATCTTATGATGATATTTCCGAATTCCGCTCTAGTTTAGGTTATGAAATTATAGATAATGACAATGACTCATTGGTGAAAATTAAGGTTGACAATCAATTCTATTCGCCTATCGAACTTTCAGCTGAAATATTGAAATCCTTAAAAATAGATGCAGAAAAGGCGCTTGGTACCGATATTACTAAAGCGGTAATTACAGTTCCTGCTTACTTCAATGATGCCCAAAGACAGGCGACAAGAGATGCAGGTAAGTTGGCTGGGCTCGATGTACTTAGAATTGTAAATGAACCAACTGCAGCAAGTTTGGCATATGGTATCGGTATCGACCGAAATCAAAGTATGAACATTGCGGTATATGACTTGGGTGGCGGCACATTTGATATATCAATCTTGCATATCGAAGATGGCATTTTTGAAGTTTTATCTACCCATGGTGATACTTTTCTCGGTGGTGACGATTTTGACAGAGCCATTGTCCAGTATTGGACTAGGATATTGAACTTAGATGATAATAAGCTACAGAACGATGCAGCATTAGGTCAATCGCTACGGATAGCAGCTGAACAAGCAAAAAAGGCTGTTTGTAGCCATAATGTATATGAAGGCAAAGTTTATGACAATCTATTAAAACTTGATGAAAGCACCTTTAACGAACTGGCATTCAGCTTAGTAGATAAAACCATTGATTCTTGTAAAAAAGCTGTCCAAGATGCAAAATTGACAATTACAGATATCAATAAAGTCATCCTTGTCGGTGGCTCTACTAGAATACCTTTAGTCAAAGAGCGATTGTCCCAGTTTTTCGAACAAACGCCAGATGATAGCATGAATCCCGATGAAGTAGTTGCCTTAGGAGCAGCTATTCAAGCAGATATTTTGGCAGGTAATCGCAAAGATATTTTATTGCTCGATGTGACACCATTGTCTTTGGGCATTGAGACAGTAGGCGGCCTTATGGATAGTATCATTACTAGGAATGCAAAAGTGCCACACAGAGCAGCTAGACAATACACCACTTCTATTGATGGGCAGAAAAACCTTAGGATTTCAGTCTTCCAAGGTGAGCGTGATCTAGTAGCACACAATAGAAAATTGGGCGAATTCACATTGCGAAATATTCCACCAATGCCAGCTGGAATTCCGAAAATAGAAGTTCAGTTTTTACTTGACGCTGACGGCATACTAACTGTAAAAGCCAAAGAGCTTCGTTCGGGCACAGAAACATCGGTAGAAATCAAATCTGCATACAGTATATCAGAAGAAGAAATGGCCAAAATGTTGCTTGATTCTATCCGAAATGCAGCGTCAGATGTCAATCAAAGAGCCCTTTTGGAAGCGATAAATGAAGCTAATAATTTGGTGCTTTCGGCAGATAAGTTTGTAGTCCAAAACGCTTCAATTCTTTCGAAAGAAGAAGTTGAGTCCATAGTATCACTGAATGGTTCACTGAAAAATGCAATCAAAAACCAAAATAAAAATGATATTGAGTCGGCAATGCAGGCACTAAATGTGTACACTACACCATTGGCACACAAAGCCTTGGATCAAAATATACAACATGCACTAAAAAGTACAACCATTTCGTAGTTTTTAGATTAGTAGCCGTTTAAGTTTATTTCACAGAAAGGAGTTGGATTACTTGATCTTTTCGACTTTCTAATGGACCCGAAATAATGGTAAACTTTTTGTTGTGGTCCAAGAGATATTGGTGATACAAATCAAAAAGTCGATCTCTGTCAAAATGGTTTTCTCTTAGTGGGTCTTCTTCCCACGGCATATCGGGTTTGCACAATAAGTACCAGCCTTCTTGTTTATTGTTCCAATGTTTCCATAAATCATCATCAATATGTCTATATTTTTCAAGTTGCCAGATAATTATAGTCAAAATATCGGTATCGCAAACGACGTTTTCACATCTTTCAGAAGCACTTTTTTCCTCCCAGTTTTGCAATAATGCCATCAAAATAAGATCATGCTCAAGGTATTTACCATCATTTTGTTTTAGGTATTCACGGGCGAATTCTGGCACCAAACACCATTGATATTCTAGTGCAATCCACGACGCTAAAGTCGTTTTTCCACTTGATTCAGGTCCTGTAATGATGATCTTCAAACAGTATAAAATTTAATAGATAGTAAAACATGAAGTAGTGCAGAATGTTGTTATGATGATTAGATATGTGTTTTCTTTGGCTCTAAAGGTCAAATAATTACCTTTGTATCCAAATGTACTTTAAAATATGAACATAGCACTTATAGGATACGGTAAAATGGGCCAAGCCATTGAAGATATTGCCCTGAAACGTGGCCACATTATCACTTGCAAAATTTCTTCGCGCAATCTACAGGACTTCAATCCACGTGTACTTCAATGGGCTGATGTTGCCATTGAATTTTCAACACCGGAGTCAGCTTTTGCCAATATTTCTCAATGTCTTGAAGTAGGAATTCCTGTGATTTCAGGTACAACAGGCTGGCTAAACAAAATGGACGAAATTGTAGATTTGTGTCATAAAAAAAACGGCACATTCCTTCATGCCACAAATTTTAGTATTGGTGTGAATATATTTTTTGAAATCAATAAAAAGCTCGCCCAACTCATGAATAAGTATGAAGTGTATGATGTGGGCATCAAAGATATACATCACATTGCCAAGCTCGACAAGCCAAGTGGCACGGCGATTACTTTGGCAAAAGATATAATAGAAAATCTGGATAGAAAAAAAGTGTGGACGATCAAGGAACCAACTGATTATAATACTCGAAGTCTGTATATCGATTCTGAAAGGATAAATCAAACGCCTGGAACACATAAGGTAACTTACAATTCAGAAATTGATTCTATAGAAATCACTCATACGGCACATTCCCGCATGGGTTTTGCCAATGGCGCCTTACATGCAGCTGAGTTTATAGCAGGTAAAAAAGGTATTTATGAAATGAAAGATGTCCTATCTCTATAATTTTTGTTGAAATAATATAATCTTTAAAATCCAAATCATGATCACTCAAAAAACCATACAAGAGGTAATGAATACCGCCAAGGTGGAAGAGGTGATCGGTGATTTCATCAATCTAAGGAGACGTGGTGTCAATCTGATAGGCAATTGTCCATTCCACGACGAAAAGACGCCTTCATTTACGGTATCTCCATCTAAGAATATTTATAAGTGTTTTGGATGTGGTAAAGGTGGAGATTCTGTACGGTTTATCATGGATCATGAGCATCTAAGCTTTCCAGAATCCATAAAATTTTTGGCAGTAAAATATAGGATCGAAATAGAAGAAACCGAAAATACCGCCAAAGAAATTGAAAACAAACTAATCACAGATTCACTCTATATAGCCAATGATTTTGCCAGAGATTATTTTTGTGATGTACTTTTTAACAGGCAAGAAGGTAAGAGTATTGGATTATCTTATTTTAAAGAAAGAGGATTCAGAGAAGCGACAATCAAAAAGTTTCAGCTTGGATATGCACTTGACGAAAGAGATGAATTTACAAAAAAAGCCATTGACAAAAAATTCAATATTGAGCACTTAAGAACTCTGGGACTTACGTCAAAAACTGATTTAGATTTTTTTCGCTCTCGTGTGATGTTTACCATTCACAATATAAGTGGTAAAGTAGTCGCCTTTGCAGGAAGAACATTGTCTTCTGACAAAAAACAACCCAAATACATAAATTCGCCCGAATCAGAAATTTATAATAAGCGGGCAGTTTTATATGGTTTGTATTTCGCCAAAGATGCCATTAGAAAAAATGACGAGTGTATCCTAGTCGAAGGATATACAGATGTGATCACCTTGCATCAAGGCGGTATAGAAAATGTGGTTGCATCTTCGGGTACATCATTGACGAAAGAACAGATCAGACTTATCAAACGCTATACGCCAAACATAAAAATCATTTATGATGGTGATCCGGCTGGTGTTAAAGCCGCATTGAGAGGTTTGGACCTGATTCTTGAATCTGATATGAATGTAAAGCTCGTACTCCTACCCGAAAATCAAGACCCTGATTCTTTCCTTGCCGGAAATGGTACCGAAGCTTTTAACGCTTTTTTGAAAGATAATGAAGAAGATTTTATATTTTTTAAGACACGAGTTTTACTGAGCGATACAGGAAATGATCCTATCAAAAAAACCATTGTCATCAGAGATATCGTATCTTCTATAGCAAAAATACCCGATACATTCAAGCGAACATTGTACATAAGGCAATGTGGTGAAATGCTCGATCTTAGCGAATCTGTACTGCTCAATGAAGTAAACAAAGTAGTGCGCGCTGATGCTAAAGCCAAAAAGGAATCCAATTCTCCACACAGCCAAGAATTGCCTGTAGATAGTGAAGACCAATGGCTCAATCCCAAACCTGTGCTTTCGCAAAACGAACCTGAAATCTTGCGAAACGATGCATGGCAGGAAAAGGCAGTTTGTTCGATCCTGGTTAATTATGGTCACCAAGTCATTGATGAAACAAAAAAACAAACGGTATCCCAATACATTCTCGAAAGTGTTCAGGATATTTTATCCTATTTCGATATTGAATTATATAGGAAAATCATAGAACAAGTAGGCAAAAAAATAGATGCTGGATTTACACCAGACCACGCTTGGTTTACTGGGCATGAAGATGAAGAAATCAGAAACTTTGCCATCAATGCTATGTCTTCGCCCTATACGTATGCATCTTGGGAGAAAAAAGAAATGTTTCTCCAAACCCAAAAAATGCCCGACGAAAATTACGTTAGGGATGCAGAAAGTGCACTGCTCAGACTCCAACTTCGTAAGAGTAAACGAGTCATAAAGGAACTTGAAGCTTATCTCAAAGATGCAACACCTGATGTCGTGGAGTCAGAAGACTATGGTATCAACTTCAAAGTGTATCAAGTCCTTATCTCTCAGAGAAATGAAATTGCAGAAAAACTGGGGACAGTAACGCTTTAGTTTTCAGGTTAGTAAGATTATTAAAAAATATATAATTCACTTAATTCAAATGATCAAATTCTCAGTCTAATATGCTAAAATTGACTCAAACCGAAAATCAAATTCTATGTGTTACTAATTTCGAAGACCTTGTTGGCACGCCTTTTCATGGTAGCACTAATGTGATTTGTTGGTCACGTAACCTAATTGGTGATTTTGCGGAGATTGTAAACCAGATAGATGTACATGATAATATGGTCGAACTTCATACTGATGAGCTTCTTGCACTTCAGTTGAGTGTACAAGGGCAGATTGCACGCGACATACTTTTAGATGACTTGAAGTGCTTGGAGGCGCAAGGTGCATCTCCCACATTAAATCTGATAAAGTGCTACGAAATAGATGATAGTTACCCATTTTTCCCAACAGATGTTTATTCATTCCATGTGGATCGTGCCCCTATTGAATCCGATACCATTTTATGTACGTATTATGGCGAGACCAGTGAAATTTTACCCAATGCACAAGGCATACAAAAAGTGCTTATTCCCGAAATACGGGATGAACTAAAAAAGCTACATGATGGATCAGAAGAAGATTTTGAATCTTTTTTGACTGAAAACTTCTTTGACCTACACTATCAAGCTAAACCTGAAGTTCGGCCTATAAAATTAGAGCTAGGTCATATGTGCAGATTGGCTATTGACCATCCTGAAAGTAAAGTTCTCCCTTGTCTGCATCGTGCACCAAAAGAAAAAGATGGTCGGATAAGATTATTGTTGATTTGTTGATCTTAATGTAACTAATTTCTTTAGTTAAAGACTACTCACTCCTTCTTTTATTTTGAAAAGAAAGTAACTCAAATTGATAAAATAGATAACTAATTCGACGCATTAATGCTTCCACTTACACCTTTACTCTGTCTTAAAAAATTGATAATGTCGAACTAACAAAAAATCCACTTCCCAACTTTACTCAGGAAGTGGATAATTATTTGAACTTAAACTCTCCAATTAATAAATATCGCCTACTCCACAATGATCATTTTCTTAGTAGCTGTGAAGTCACCGCTTACTAAGGTGTAGTACAATACACCACTTACACCCAATTGATCTTTAGTGAATACTTCACTGTTCAATCCTTTGATTGCATCGATGTTTCTTACTGTTACTACCTTACCTGTAACGTCATATACACTCAATGTTGCTGTCGCTGCCTCTGGCATTTCGAAGCTCACTGTCGTTGTACCTTTGAATGGATTTGGTTCGTTTTGGAACAATGCGATGCCAGCTTCAGCCTTGTCTATGCGGAGACTAATTTTACCAACATTCAAATCCGCAGTATAGGACTCACCTTTGGTGATATCTGATGACAATGTGAGTATTTCACTTAACATACCATTTTTTGCTGGTTTGATATACAACGTAAATAATACTTCACTCTTCGCAATGGTCATCGCTTGTCTTGCCGCATAACTCATCGTTGCCTTTCCGTTTTTGTGGATCGCAACATCTTGGTCCTCGATTCCCATTGCTCCTGATTCTATTTTTACAATACTTGCATTTGCTGGATTGATCGTCATCTGACATCCAAAGATTTCTGTAAAATTGTCGGATGTCACTGGTACTTCGATTATTTCCCCAGCTTTCACCTGTGCATCTTCTATGTGGAATTGAAGTGTACTTGATGTACGACTTTCCGTGCTACTGCCTGTCACATTTACCACCACACTTGAGTTTATATCTCCGATCTTAACCGCTACAAAATCTTGTCCTGACATATCACTCGTCAATGGCTGATATGTGTATTGTTCGACATATGGCATCACTTTACCCAAGGTCATTTGTTGTCCTTTGATCGGGAATCTCCAGCTTGCATTGGCAAATTTATCTGTGAGCCCTAAGATCAATTTTCTCAACTCTACCAAGTCACTTGCTGTGATCTTCCCATCATTATTGGCATCTGCCGCTATCTCCTTATACGGATCATCGAAGATACTCAAGCCTAAGATATGTCGCTGTATCAACACCAAATCCAAGGTGGTCACACCATTTTTATAATCTCCATCTTTACTGGCATCTACAATATAATCGATGCTTGGTAGCACATTCATTTCGTACGTACCATCATCTATAGTCAAGATCGATTTCGGATATTCTGGTGTATTCGCTTGGAATGTAATGGTCGTGCCTTCCATATCATTGCCCAAGGCTGTCGCCACTTTTCCACTTATGATACTTCCTGTACCGCATCCTATGATACTCACCACCGTATTGCAATAATCAGTATTCCATGCTTCATCCCACACATCGATTTGGATATTTATATCACCACAAGTGGTAAATACTTTACCTGCACTTCGCGCTGATGGCAACCATTTGTACGCTTTACCTTGTGCATATTCTGCTGCTGTTGCATTGATACTTATACCACCAACTACTTTGTAGAAGTGCTCCTCATTTATTCTTGCGTATATTGGAGCAGCACCATCGAATGTAAAGTACAACTTGCTTTGTGGACTACAATTGTCAAACGCTCCTTTGTCGAAGTCTTTTGCCCACAACTCGACCATCTGTGGATTGGTCTGCATGATCGCTGTGCTTATGCTTACGCAATATGGCGTTGGCGCTTTCTTATCAACTACCATCACGGTA
>CALFYH010000145.1 GCA_937952155.1 uncultured Saprospiraceae bacterium | reverse complement strand
TTGTTTGAATCAGTGTCTTTGCTGAAACCTGGAACTTTACTATCTTCTTTAAGATTAGAGATATTAGGGATAGTTACACCTTCTTTGAATGGGTCTTTATCGCCAAAATCATTTAATTCTAAGAATTCAAGCTCTTGGTCTGCTGTTGCACCTGTCAAATTAACACCTGTGATGTGCATAATTAATGTTTCACCATTATCAGACCACTCTTTATTATCTTTTGCCGTAGCTGTGATAGTAGTTAATTTGTTGCCCTTGTCAGCTTTGATATTGAATTTACTTGAAATATCAGTACCTTTGCTATCCATAAGCTTTCCAGATAGAGTGTACAATGTCTGTGCTGAGATAAAATGTGCGCTTACGCAAATGAGTAAAACCGTCCTGCAGAGAAAATGCATTTTGAAAATATTAATTGTTCTGAATAATTAGCAATGTCAAAAGTAAACCTATTACTTTGAAGAATGGCGGCGAATAGACGAAAGTGGCGCAATTAACTACCAAATTCACCTACATCCATTAACAATATAATCTCAATGTAATACTGAGTATAGCCAATGACCAAAATCAATCCCCGCTCGTAATATTTGGATAGCCATACCTACAGCTATGATGGCCAACATCCCAGGGAAGTATTTAGATTCGCATAAATTTTGTTTGTTCATGATTCTTTTTTTATTTTTTGAAAAACAAATTTATAACCACAAACTATAAAAGCATTTATCCAAAACTGCTAAAAAAGTCTAAGCATATTTTTGTGTATGGATGAAATATATTTTGTTATATTTGCTGACGGAAGGAAGTGGTCTGTTTCATTATAAGAAAAAGGGTGGAAATGGCACATCTATTGATAAAAAGCCAAAGCTTTATTAAATAATTTATTTAATCTGTATATGGAGTCAATAAATATTAGTATTCCAAAATTTGCGGTTTTATTTTTAATTTTAATAGTCATTTTTTTGTATTTATTAGAATAAAAAAAATGAGTTATTTAAATGATTTTAAAAAAGTAAACGGGTTTTCAGAATTATTATTAGAAGAATTTATTAATCAAAATACTAAAAATTTTGAAGATAATATTTATTTGAAACGAAACCAACATAATATTGAAGTGTTTTTACCTGATAAAGGAAAAACCTATATTTATACTTTGTTAGAAAACGGGTTATGGTATATGTATGATGCTGAATTTATTAAAACGATAAATGACTCATTAATAACGAAGCACTTTATATTTCCAAAAAGTTGGATAATAAAGCATGAGTCATATAAAAGTGTTTCATATATTGACGCGAAATTAGCATTAAGTTATTCTAATGATTCTGTTCAGTTTGAATTATTAATTGATAATTCAAAAGCCAAAAGTAATAATGATATATTAAATTTAAATCAGATTTTGGAAATCACAAAAAAATTAGAATGTTTTATTAATGAAGAATGTGAATTAGATTCATCCATCGAGATTTCAAGCAAATATAATATTTTAAAGGTAGGTGATTTTGTACTTTATTATACACCAATTGCATGCCTAGACCAATCGGAAGTTAATAATTCAATAGACAAGGATTCATTAAGAAAAGGAAAACTTGTTTTTGGCAAAAGACTTCTTAGTAACTTTGACTTAGATATAGAAGAAGTAGAATATACGGATATAATAAGGTGGTTCCCTGGGTTAAAGTATCAGTAGTTACAACGCTAGGCGTAGTATTTACTTACAGAATGTCACGCATGGCATGATCTGAGTGATGACAACATAGTATTTCCATGATATGGAAATATGATCAATGCGATGATCTTGTTTAACGATACAAAGTTAGTCATATTGACAATAAAATTCATCATTCACCCAAGTCAGCCAAGTCCAATAAGAAGGTATTATTATCAAATTATATCAGGTGGGACGTATATTTTATGCTTTACTGATATTTTGTGTAGTCATTCGGTACTCTTTACTCCACAAGCGATAAATGAAGTAAATTAAGGATGTTAATATTAACCCATAAATTACATACAATGGCCTGCCAACTATTTCTCTAAATGTATTGTAAAAAGGCACATTATAGAACTGACATAAATTATGAAATGTGGCCAAGATGCTGCCGATAATCATTACTCTAATCAAAACATATCCTATATGTGCCAGCTGTATAGATTTATTTTTGGGTGTTTTGTAAAATACTTCAAAAAAATAGCCTTTTTCATTAAAGTACATTTCTGAAACAAAGTCGGCCAGATTGTTTGATGATGTATGATTTTTCATTTTATATTTGAAACTATAGAAGTAAAACGCATATATAATTAGACCAACAATAATAATGTTTGAAATTATTAAACCTGTCCACCCAAAGCCAAAAAGTCTATAAAGCGGACTAGTCTCACCAGTTGGATTGTCAAAAAACCAAAGGCTTGTCGTATAAAAGTCGCAACATCTCGTAAAGAGAAGCATAAAGGTCAAGATGAAGAATTTAAGTTTCATATTTTACTTTTTATGTTAATGCCACGTTGTCATTCAAAAAGGTCATATCGAATCATCCTATCTTTGTACTTAATATATATAAATTCATCATTCTCCCAAGCCAGCCAAGTCTAGCAAGAAGGCATACTCCATGGCTGTTTCTTTAAATCGCTTGAATCTACCCGATGCGCCACCATGACCTGTCTCCATATCACAATACATCAATAATGGGTTTTTGTCAGTTTTCGTAGCGCGCAATTTAGCAACCCATTTTGCTGGTTCCCAGTATTGTACTTGCGAATCCCAGTATCCCGTCGTGACGAATGCTGCTGGATACGCTTTGGCTTCTACATTGTCATACGGCGAATACGATTTCATGTAGTCATAGTACGTTTTATCTTTTGGATTGCCCCATTCATCAAATTCACCAGTCGTAAGTGGAATACTTTCGTCGAGCATGGTATTGACTACATCCACAAAAGGTACATTGGCTACCACACCTTTCCACAAGTCAGGACGCATATTCATGATGGCCCCCATGAGCAGGCCACCAGCACTGCCACCTTGTGCAAAAAGTAGGTCTTTGGCCGCATAATTATTGGCTATGAGGTACTCACCACAATTGATGAAGTCGGTGAATGTATTCTTTTTGGTCAGGAATTTTCCGTTTTCATACCATTGTCTTCCCATTTCTTGTCCACCTCTGACATGCGCTATCGCAAAGCCAAATCCGCGATCCAAGAGACTCAATCTAGATGATGAGAAATAAGGATCCATGCTATAGCCATACGAACCATATCCATACAATAAGAATGGTCTCGTCCCATCTATAGGAAATCCTTTTTTATACACAATCGAGAGTGGTATCATGGTTCCATCTTGTGCTTTGACCATTTTACGTTCAGATGTGTATGCACTTGCATCAAAATTACCCACTACTTCTTGTTGTTTCAGTAATTCAAGCTTTTTTGTGCTTACATGATAATCATAAGTTGAGTTGGGCGTCGTCAGCGATGAATAATCCAATCTCAGCAAGTCTGTATCAAACTCAGGATTATAAGCTGTAAATGTTGTGTAGGAGTCTTCTGCAAATTGGATATAATGCGCTGACTTGCCATCCCAAGGTCGGATATTGATCTGAGTGATACCATCTTTTCGTACCGATAGCACCATGAAGTTTTTGAAAATATCAAATCCTTCTATGTATATATTTGCATCATATGGCATCAAGTCTGTCCATGCAGATTTATGGGTATTTGATTCGGGTGTAACCATGATTTTGAAGTTTTCTGCATGGTCTTTATTGGTGCGGATGTACCACTTATCTTCGAAGTGGCTGATATCGTATTCCAGGTTGTGTTCTCTTGGATGGAATAAACGAAATGTGCCCGAAGGATTGTCAGCTTCCAATATTCGGTATTCCTGAGATAGGGTAGCGGAAGAGACGATGATCAAATATTTTTTTGATTTGGATTTATAAATATCGGTGCTAAATGTTTCATCTTTTTCATGAAACACCAAGACATCGGATTTTATTGGAGTTCCCAAGATGTGTTTGTATATCTGGTATGATCGGAGTGCAGCGTCTTTTTTGGTATAATAGATGGTTTTATTGTCATTGGCCCACACTACATCGCCAGTTGTATTGGGTATTACATCTGAGAGAAAGCTACCAGTGGTCAGATCTTTAAATCTTAAAGTGTATTGACGTCGGCTTACAGTATCTTCTCCAAAGGCCAAGATCTTATTGTCCTCGCTTACTGTTCTTCCACTTATGGAATAGTATGCATAATTTACAGCCATTTCATTGACATTAAGCATGATTTCTTCAGGTGCTGTCAGTGCTCCCTTTTTGCGGCTATGGATAGGATATTCTTTACCTTCTTCATATCTAGTGATGTAGTAATACCCATTCTCTTTATAAGGCACGGACATGTCAGTTTGCTTTATCCTGCCCGTGATCTCATTGTAGAGTTTGGTTTGGAATGCTTCGGTATGTGACATCATTCTTTCGCGATAAGCATTTTCAGCATTCAGATAGTCAAGTACTTTTTTGGTTTGGTCATCAGGCGTTTTTGAATTTTTTTGGTCATCACTCAGCCGCATCCAAAAGTAGGGATCATTTACTTGCTGACCATGTACGCTATAAGTATGTGGAATAGTTGCAGCTACTGGGCTGGCTATATCTTGTTTTGTCATTAAGACGCTTGGTTTATATGTCATCTTTGCGGATTGATTTTCTTTTTTTGAGGAACACGAAGAAAGCACAAAGTTAATACTAATGAGCAAAATCAAGAAATGGATATTTTTCATGGGTAAGTAATGTTTATAAATGGATATGATAATTCAAAAGTATAAATTATTGAGAACATAAAACTAGGAATTATCATTTTTTAGGATAATTTTTTTATTAGAACGGCATTAAGGAATGAGCCGTTAAAAAATCAAACAACAAAACCGTTAAGAATTTAAAACTGTATGAGCCGTTACGAATGTTTATCACGAGTATAAATTAACGATAGTTCAGGAAATTTTAAAACGACAAATAAATCTTAAAGGCGAGTTTTTTAAATTTAGGGTTTGATGATTGATTTTAGGCTCATTCATTAAAGCCTTGATTTTTTGTTTCTTTTGTATTAAGACAAAAGAAAATAAAGTAAAAATAAAGTGAGATATTCAAATCAAAAACCAAAGACCAAAATATTGAGGTTATCAAACTGAACCATAACACAAGATTTTATAAATGGATATGATAATTCAAATGTATAAATTATTAACCATAATTTTTTATTATTTTATACATAAAGACTAAAAAAAACTGATATTTTGCAACCCGTTATGAAGTTGAGCACATCATATAGTCAAATCTTATCTCTCTCGGTTCCTATTATGTTGGGAAGTGCGGCGCAGAATATCATTGTCCTTAGTGATAATGTATTTCTCTATCATTACAATAGTGTAGATTTTGCAGCATCAGGACTCGTGGGTGTATTTTATCTAATCATTGCCAGTATAGGTTATGGCTTTTCACGTGGTGGGCAGATCATTATTGCCAGACACAATGGTGAGAAAAACTATGTTGGTGCAGGTACAGATTTTCAGTCACTTTTTATTTTTGAGTTTGTCTTATCTGTCTTGTTATTCCTGTTTTTACAGTTTGGTAGCAAGCCTTTTTTTGAAATGTTTATCAATAATCACGAGATATTACAGAAATGTCTGGAATATATCTACCCTAGGAGTTGGGGCGTATTTTTTAGTTATTTGGGCATTTCATTGATAGCATTTTATACTGGGATCGCACGAACAAACTTTATCATTTTCGATACCATCGTGCTCATAGTGGTCAATATTGTTCTAAATTATTTACTAGTTTTCGGGAAATTCGGTTTTCCTGAGATGGGTATAGCAGGATCTGCTTTGGCGAGTACGATTGCTGAGATCGTAGCTTTTTTGGTATTTATTGGTTATATGATTTGGGAAAAAACAAACCGAAAATATGAGCTGCTCAGTATCCACAGATTGGCGATCAAGGATTTTTCCAATATGTTTAGAATATCGATTCCGATCGTATTTCAGTCTATTTTGGGTATAGGATCATGGTTTTTATTTTTCAGTTTTATAGAAAATATAGGAAAAGACGAGCTTGCTATTTCCAATTTGCTTCGTACCGTTTATCTCATCCTTTCGATACCATGTTGGGGATATTCTGCAGGGATCAATACGATGGTGAGTAGTTTTATAGGCAACAAAAAACGACAAGCAGTATTGCCACTTATCATAAAAACGACCAAACTAAATCTCCTTACTACACTCCTGATTTCGCTACCGATCATTTTATTTCCCGAATTTTTTCTTTATCCACTTTTCGGAAAAGATGATATGACACTCATCTTGATGTCAAAGCCGTATATGATTACCGTTTTTATAATTCTTATGGTTTTTGGCACTGGCGGTATTTTTATAAATGGTTTGATCGGTACAGGGCACACACAAACGGCACTGAGAATACAGACCATATTTACGATTTTTTATATTGTGTATAGTTATCTGATGATCAAGCATTGGTATTTTGGTTTGCATTGGGCATGGGCCGCTGAAATCTTTTATTGGCTTGGTATTACCATTATGTCATTCCTATATTTGAAATCCAATAAATGGCATTTTTTAAAATTCTGATAACTTGATTAGAAACTTTTCCTGCCTTTTTACAACAATTTCAGTCTAAATTTTATTTTATAAAAAGCACTTGATATGGAAAGGACTTACAGACTTATAGGTTTGCAGATAAAAGTTCGATGCTGCAAAATTTGTTTGTTTTCTGACATGTAATGTGTGAAACGTGTGGTAATAATTTTTTGAAATTAAAATGTGAAGTAGTATGCAGCGAATTTTCATTCATGACAAAAATCCTAACAAAAGAGACATTAAGGAAATAGCCGAAAGGATCAATAAAGGCGAAATAGTGATTTTTCCTACCGATACAATTTATGCACTTGGCTGTCTGATGACCAATAAACCTGGCATCGAAAGGATATGCAGGATTTTGGATAAAAAGGAAAAACAGGCCAAAATGTCATTAATTTGCCCGAATATCAGCGTGATATCACAATATACAGAGCAAATCGACAACAATATTTTCAAAACAATGAAAAGGTATCTTCCAGGGCCTTATACTTTCATCTTGAAGTCTAATAAATACGTACAAAAGTTTTTTAAAAACAATAAAGAAGAAATTGGTGTACGGATTCCAAAGAGTGAAATCCTCGATGCATTGCAGGAGTATCTTGAAGCGCCGTTGATTTCTACTTCACTAAACACCCATGATGGGATTCAAAATTATTTTACGGATCCAGACGAAATCGAAAACGTTTTCCAGCATACAGTAGATATGCTTATCGATGGCGGTGTTGGTGATAATGCTGAGTCCACAGTTTTGGATTGTACAGGCCTAGAGATCGAACTCGTCAGAGAAGGAAAAGGTCAAGTGGATTGAGTAAAATGTAGAATGACGCATTAGAAATTAATAATTAGTAATTGCAAATATGTAATTACTAATTATTAATTTGCAGGCCTTTAGATCAAACAATAAAATATAATCTATATGGCACGGGGACTGTTGCTTATTTTATTCGGAATTGTGTCTTGTTTCTTGCACGCGCAGTTTGATGTTTCCAACTTTAAAGCCATGAAGTTTCGGAATATCGGACCTGCAGGTATGAGTGGTCGCATCACAGCGATCGACGTAGATCTTTCCAATTCCAATAGAATATTTGTTGGAGCAGCATCAGGCGGTGTTTGGCTTTCTGAAAATGGTGGTATTTCTTGGAGTCCAGTCTTCGACGAGCAAAGTACATTGGCCATCGGATCAATCAAGATCAACCAAAAAAATCCATCAGAAATATGGGTTGGTACTGGGGAAGGCAATCCACGCAATTCATTAAATACAGGTAATGGTATTTACAAGTCGCTGGATGGCGGACGCACTTGGCATAAAATGGGGCTTGAAAATACAAAGACCATACACCGCATCATAATACATCGCGATGATTCGAATACTGTGTTTGCTGCTGCGCTTGGATCACCCTGGGGACCAAATGCAGATCGTGGTGTATTCAAAACCACAGACGGTGGCCGTACTTGGAAAAAAGTTCTTTATGTCAATGATCTGACAGGTGCAGCTGATATGGTCACTGATCCTACCAATCCCAATAAACTTATCGTGTCCATGTGGGAGCATAAGCGTGATCCTTGGTTTTTTAAGTCAGGTGGCAAAGGTTCAGGGTTGTACATATCTTATGATGCTGGCGAAAATTTCAAAAAAATAGAAGAGACAGATGGTATTCCCAAAGGTGAACTAGGTCGTATAGGTATAGCTGTCGCACCCGGAAAACCCAATATAATCTATGCGCTTATCGAAGCAAAGGAAAACGGCTTGTACAAGTCAGTCGATGGTGGCAAAAAATGGTCGTTAGTTTCTACCAAAAACATAGGTGATAGACCGTTTTATTATTCAGAACTATATGTAGATCCTACCAACGAAAACAGGATATTTAACGTATATACCTATCTGTCCATGAGTGAAGATGGCGGCAAATCATTTAAAGAGATCGCCAACTATGCCAATGATGTACACCCTGATCATCATGCATTCTGGATTCATCCTACTGATCCGTCTTTTATCATCGATGGCAATGATGGTGGCCTTAATATATCACATGATGGCGGCAGCAATTGGTATTTTGCAGGAAACTTACCAGTAGGGCAGTTTTATCATGTGAATGTGGACAACGACTTTCCGTACAATGTATATGGTGGAATGCAGGACAATGGCTCTTGGGTTGGACCGTCAGCGGTATTGAAACGCGGCGGGATTCGCAATCATGATTTTCAAGAATTGTATTTCGGAGATGGATTTGCTGTAGTGCCTTACAGGAAAGACAGCAGGTATGGATATGCTATGTCGCAAGGTGGAAATGTAGGATTCTACGATCGTGTCACTGGCAAAACAAAATTTATAAAACCCAATCATCCTGATCCGAACGTGGAGCTAAGATACAACTGGAATGCTGCGATAGCGCAAGATCCATTTGCGGATTGTGGTGTTTATTTCGGCAGTCAATTTTTGCATTATTCTACGGATTGTGGCGAATCATGGCGTATCATCTCACCTGATCTTACGACCAATGATACCACAAAACAAAAAGCTGATATAAGCGGTGGATTGACAATGGATGCTACCAATGCTGAAAATCACACTACTATACTTGCAATAGCTCCGAGTACATTGAATAAACAAGTGATTTGGGTAGGAACAGACGATGGTAATGTACAGATAACTCGTGATGGAGGCACAACTTGGTCCAACCAATCTGCATCAATGAATGGTCTTCCTAAAAACTCATGGATACCACAAATCCATGTATCAGAATATCAAGATGGCGAAGCTTGGGTCGTAGCCAATAATTATAGGCGCAACGATTACAATCCTTACTTATATTATACGGCTGATTATGGCAAATCTTGGAAAAGAATGGCAGATGTAAGCTCAGTGAAAGGTTTTGTTTTGAGTTTTGTGCAGGATCATAAGCAACCCAATTTATGTTTTCTAGGTACCGATGCAGGACTTTATGTCTCTTTCGATAAAGGCAATACATGGCATCATTGGAATCCTGGATTTCCACAAGTACAGGTCAATGATATGAAAATACACAAGGTAGAAGATGATTTGATTCTCGGTACTTTTGGTCGGGCATTGTGGATATTGGATGATATAAATCCCTTGCGGGAATTGGCAAAACAAGGTGAAAAAATCCTAACATCTGATATAAAAATGTTTGAAACTGCACCAGGTTATTTGGTCTCATATCGGTCATACGATGGTGTCAGATTTAGTGGACAAGGTGAGTTTAAAGGCGACAACAAAACTTATGATAAAGTTGCCTTCAATGTATGGGCAAAGCCATCAGGTGACAAATCCAAGGCCGAAAAGGATGATGATAAAAAGCCTAAAGCCAAACTTACGATCTTCGATAAAGATGGAAAGGTAGTGCGGACACTACAACGCAAGGTAGATGATGGACTCAACAGGTTAGCTTGGGGCTTGGAAACAGATGGGCAGCGATTTTTTTCTCGAAATGAGCCGAAGGAAGATGAGGATTTGCCAGGTGGATATAATGTAATGCCTGGAAAATATAAGGCTGTCATTGCCTTGGGTGATAAAAAGGACTCTGTAGAAGTAGAAGTAAAAGCCGATCCACGCTCGAAGATGACTGATGAAGATATCAATCTCATTCAAAAGGCTCTCGCCTTCATCACCTTGCCCGTAGTCGTTTCGGCACTCACGATCATCGCAGGCTTCTTGTCGCTGGCGTTCACCAAGATTCCGGCAAGATCGGAAGAGCGTCGTGTAGGG
>CALFYH010000144.1 GCA_937952155.1 uncultured Saprospiraceae bacterium | reverse complement strand
ATTTTACGGTCACTTTTTCTACATTTGATTTATTACCTTCGGCAGTCATTGATTTAGATTGTAATCACCCTCAAGGAGATTTAAGTATTACTCCATTGCCATCAATCGCAGGATATCAATATGGTTGGGATACACCTAATGGCAATATTACTTCAAATACTAACAGCTCTACAATAACTGTCGGCTCAGCTGGCCTATATGTTGTCACCGTCACCAATCAAGTTGGTTGTACAATGGATTACGTTTATAATGTAAATGGAGATTTTGCAGCGCCTGATGTTGAAATAGACGGAAATTTGATGTTGGATTGTTACATAAAGTCAAGCATTTTGGATGCATATTCGACAGATGGTAATGTAATTTATTCTTGGAATTTGCCAAATGGAAGTCAAGTAAATGGTCCGAGTGTAAATGCGACAACGCCTGGAAATTACACGGTGACAGGAGCTGCGTCTAATGGTTGCACAGGAACGTCCACAGTAGAAGTTGTATTAGAAAACTCAGCCATTCAATATACGGCCGATAGCTCCGGGACATTGACTTGTTCTTCAGGTTTTGTGGATATTTTTCTGGATATAACAACCAATGTGGACAGTATAAATTGGCAAGGACCAAATATAGTGCTACAAAATATAACGGGAGACACCATAACGGTTAGCCAAGCAGGGACATACATTTATGAATTGTTTTTGGGAGTGGATTGTAGTATCATTGACAGCATCGTCATTACGGAAACGTTGCCGCAGATCGCCTACACCTTGTCCCAGCCAGATACTTTGACATGTTATAAAGCTCAAACAAACTTATTCCTATCAAGTGTTTCAGGTGTATCGGAGATAAAATGGTATGCTCATGGTCAATTATTGTCTTCGGGTGATACTTTGAAAGTTACAGACCCAGGCGTGTTCCAAACAGTTTTGACAGATATGTTTGGATGTACAAAAACGGATTCGATCGTGGTGTCGGGCGATTTTGCCAAACCAAATTTCACAGTGATCATCGACTCCATAGACTGTATCGACAAACAAGGCCAATTTTTTGTGACAGCTCCGGGAATACAAGGTGTATTTTGGGAAGGACAAGGATATACTTCTCAAGATTTAAACCCAGTGTTTGATAAGGTTGGAAATTATATATTGACAGTTACTGGGGAAAATGGATGTACAGAAACACAGACTTTTTATCTACCATCTTCACAAAGTTTTCCTGCCGTGTCCGCCGATATTGAACCATTGACGTGTGCAAATCCATCAGGAATTATACAAATAAACACAAATCCATCAGCAACTATCCAGTGGTCTGACATGAATGGAAATACTGGAACTGGTACTACTATTTCATCTACTTCTGGAGGAACATTTGATATCTCTGTGACAGCAGCCAATGGATGTATAACCAAGACAACTTTTGTGATTCCAGTAGATACAATCCATCCAGTAATATCACCAATTGCATCGGATATACTCACTTGTAGTAAGGAATTCGTAAGCCCTAATGTGACCGCAAGTAATTATGATAAATTTCGATGGTCAGGAAATGGTATCAAAGATAGCTTAAACTTAGGACCAGAAATATATGCTCCTGGGAAATACACACTTACATTAACGAATGAAAATGGATGTAAAACTACTACAGATTTTGTCGTAACTGAAGACAAAACAAAGCCAAATATTTCTCCTTATGCGGAAGATTTGACATGTACGCAACCTGAGACAACATTATCCATCACAGGAGAATTGAACTTAAATATTAATATAACTCATAGTGATCCAACAGGTATTAGTGGAAATAAAATAGTGAAACCAGGTACAATAACCATACATGCGGTCAATGATTTGGGTTGTGATACGACTATCAATATTGAAATTAAAAGCTATTTGGATAAACCAATTATTTATCCTGAGGATATCACCTTAAATTGCTTAAATCCACAAGCTTGGGTATCTGATAGTACATTGAATCCGCTTTTGGAATACTCATGGCTCACTCCAACTGGATTAATTAAAGAAGATTCTGTCTTAGTGTCCAATGCAGGAAATTATACATTGATTGCAATAAACAAGTATGGTTGCGAATCTAGAGTGCCCATCGTCATCAAGACTGATTTTCAAAAACCTGACTTTTTAATCAATGGTAGCAATGTTATCAAATGTAATGAGGATTTTACAGAAATCAAGATTGAAACTGATTTGCCTTTATATGATGTATTTTGGAAACCCAATAAAGAAAATCTTACAAATGAGACATCAGCTCAAATAAGTAATCCGGGTACGTATAGTGCACAACTTACAAATCCAGCAAATGGATGTATAAACGAAAAGGGTATCACAATAACCAAGCAGGGCAAGCCAGAAACCATTGACCTAGATATCAATCAGCCATCTTGTTATGGCGAAAAAGGTAGCCTAAAATGGATAAATGTTTCTGGTGGAGCATCACCTTATACAATTTTGGTCAATGGTAATTCCCTAAACCAAAATAATGAGATAGACTTATCTGGTGGTAAATATTTGCTGAAAGTTTCGGATACCAATGGCTGTACTTTGCAAGAAGAGATTGAGATAATCGTACCGGGAGATTTTGGAGTCAATGCTGGTAGGGATACTATAATTGAATTGAGTGAATCACACAAAATTCAATCTACCACAGATTTGAATTGGTCCGACGTTTCAGAAATCAAGTGGTCACCTACAAGTGCCTTGAGTTGTAGCGATTGTCCGAATCCAATCGCCACTCCTGAATTTGATACTGAATATACAATCACCATCTACGACGAAAACGGTTGTGTAAGACAAGATGCAGTTTGGGTTCGGGTGAAATTTACAAAAGGGTATATCGCACCACAAATCATAAATCTCAACAGCAGTAGTGGCAACAACAAATTCACATTATACGGATTAAAATCTTCCGTTAAGTTGATAAAATATCTTAGAGTTTATGATAGATGGGGCAACCTTGTTTTTTTGAAAGAAAATATATTGCCCGATGACCCCGAATCAGGCTGGAATGGAAAATTTTATGATCAAGATGTCCAACAAGGCGTATTTGTTTGGATAGCGGATATAGTTTTCAAAGATGATACTACTGAGATAGCAACAGGTGATGTGACTATTATAAAGTGATACGCTTTATATTTTCCGTTGATATTCGTAGCTTTGCACCCAAATTTAATTAAAACATATAGTTTATGTACAGAAGTCATGATTGCGGAGCTTTGAGGATAACCAATGTAGGCGAAAAAGTCACTATTTCAGGTTGGGTACAAAAAGGTAGAGATCTTGGTGGTCTTACTTTTGTAGATATCAGAGATAGATACGGCGTCACACAGTTGGTATTTAATATGGACGAAAATGCAGACTTGTGTACACGGGCCAGAAAATTGGGTAGAGAATTTGTCGTCCAAGCATCGGGAATCGTACGTGAACGTTCTAGTAAAAACGCTAATAGATCGACAGGAGATATAGAAATAGAAGTAACGGAATTGGTGATCTTGAATGAGTCAAAAACGCCACCATTTACTATAGAAGACGATACAGACGGAGGCGATGATCTCAGGATGAAATACAGATACTTAGATATCAGACGTACACCTGTACAAAACAATATTATTTTTAGGTCTAAACTAGCCATCGAAACAAGAAAGTATCTTGATTCACAAGGATTTATAGAAGTAGAGACGCCATTTTTGATTAAGAGTACACCTGAAGGAGCTAGAGATTTTGTGGTGCCGAGTCGACTCAATCAAGGGCAATTTTATGCATTACCACAGTCGCCACAGACCTTCAAGCAAATCCTGATGGTAGCAGGTATTGACAAGTATTTCCAGATTGTAAAATGTTTTAGAGACGAAGACCTTAGAGCAGATCGCCAACCAGAATTTACACAGATAGACTGCGAAATGTCATTCGTACACATAGAAGATATCCTAAATACTTTTGAGGGACTAGCCAGACATTTGTTTTTACAGACATTAAATATAGATTTGGGTGATTTCCCGCGTATGTCGTATGACGATGCTATGCGCCTTTATGGCTCAGACAAACCCGATCTTAGGTTCGGAATGCAATTTGTAGAGATGAATGAATTTGCCAAAGGTAAAGGATTCGGTGTATTTGATGATGCAGAATTGGTTGTAGGTATTTGTGCAAAAGGCATAGCTGAGTCTTATAGCAACAAAGACATGAAGGACCTTACGGAATGGCTCCAAAGGCCACAAATCGGTGCTAAAGGATTGGTATATGTGAAGTATCAGGAAGATGGCAGCATCAAGTCCACTGTAGGCAAATTTTATAGCGATGAAGAATTAAAACAATGGGCCGAAAAATTTGGTGCCGAAAAAGGTGATGTCATTTTTGTGTTGAGTGGTGAAGCCGAGAAAACAAGAAAGCAACTCAACGAACTTAGGCTCGAACTAGGCAAAAAACTGGGACTTATCAAAGCTGGTGATTTCAAACCATTATGGGTATTAGATTTTCCATTGCTTGAGTGGGATGAAGAGGCTGGCAGATTCCATGCTATGCATCATCCGTTTACATCTCCTAAGAAAGCAGATATTCCACGAATGCTCAATGGTGACCACGAGACCATGAAGAGTCTCAAAGCTGATGCCTATGACTTGGTCATCAATGGTGCAGAAATCGGTGGTGGATCTATAAGAATTCACGATAGAGCATTACAATCCAAAAACTTTGATCTTCTTGGGTTTACCAAAGAAGAAGCCGAAGCACAATTTGGATTTTTACTTGGAGCATTTGAATATGGTGCGCCACCACACGGAGGATTGGCATTTGGATTTGATAGGTTGTGTGCTGTGATGAATGGTCAGTCGTCGATAAGAGACTTCATTGCTTTCCCTAAGAATAATCAAGGTCGAGACATGATGATAGACGCACCATCAGCAATCCACGATGTCCAGTTAAAAGAACTTTGTTTGGAAGTGAAAGTGGAGAAAATGTAATATATTTGTATTGTTAATCATATTATTTTCCATGGAAACCATCATCTTTAAGGCTAATAAAAAGAAAACCAAGGTTATCAAACAATTACTCAAAGCAATGGACATTAATTTTACATCTGCAAATGATCAAGAAATCAATCCAGAAATGGTAGAGAAAATAAATCGTGGTATTAAGGAAATAAATGATGGAAGTTGCCAGAAAATAAAGCTTGAAGATTTGTGGAGTTAGAATTTACTTCTGAAGCCATTTCTGATTTAGTATATTGGAAAAAAATTAATAACAAAGTTATAATTAACCGAATAAATAAATTGCTAAAGGACATTTTGGATCATCCATTTGAAGGCTTAGGAAAACCTGAACTTTTGAAAAGTGATCATAAGGGTATTTGGTCTAGAAGAATTACAAAAGAGCATCGGATTCTATATCTAGTAAAAGACAAAGTAGTTTACATTATGTCTTTGAAGGGACATTACAATTTATAACTTATATCTTTCTAAATCAAGTAGTTTTAATGTCAACTGATATCCCGCCACGGGATTACTTGGCTATCATTTCTTGTTTGGGATTCTGGGCCGCCATAAATCAAATTTTGAGATAGATCGTGGACGCCAGATATTTTCCTGAAGTACTCTAAACCTTCGAACATATTGCTTCTCAAAGTTGTACTAGCTTTGATTTCGTATGTTTTTAGTTGGTCGTTTTCCTCACTCAAAAGATCTATCTCATGTCCATGTGAGTCTCGCCAATAATAAAACTCTTTCAAGGTGTTGTGATGATAGTTTTGTTTGACCAAATCGGAAACTACCATATTCTCAAATAATTGTCCCCAAATCGGAGAAATAGGTGAGATGTCCCCATTTCGAACTCCAGATAAGTAGCTGAGTAAACCTGTATCATAAAAGTATAGTTTTGGACTTTTGATGAGTCGTTTGTTGTAGTTATTATAATAAGGCGGCAATAGATATATTATAAAACTTGTCTCCAATAATGATATCCAAGATCTCGCTGTAGTATGGCTGATCGATGCATCCTTGGCCAATTCGCTCAGATTTAAAATATTTCCAGCTCTACGCGCACACAATTTCAGAAAAGTATTAAAGAGCCTATCATTTTGTATATTGACCAACTGACTGATGTCTCGTTTTATGTATGTGGTTAGATAGTTGAAGTAATATCTATCGGGATTCAGGTTCCTGTCGTATATGGCTGGATAAAACCCTTTGGTTATCACTTCGGGTAAATTATCAGGCATCCAATGTGCTGCTTTCATTTCACTTATGTCAGGAGGAAACAATCTAAAGATGGACACTCTACCCGCAAGACTCTGTGTGATATTTTCTAACAACTGGAAATTTTGTGACCCTGAAAGGATGAATTGTCCCATCACTTGGTTGAGATCCACGATACCTTGAAGATATGAAAATAAAACTGGTACATTTTGGACTTCATCAAATATAATCTTGTCATTATATTTTTGCAAAAATCCTTTGGTGTCGCGTGTAGCAAACTCTTTGAGATCAGGGTCTTCTAGCGATAAATAGGTATATTCTGGGAAATGAGTACGCAATAGCCTTGTTTTCCCTGATTGTCTTGGGCCTGTCAAAGCTATGATCGGATAACCCAACAGTTCATGTCTTATTTTATCTACTATATTTCGATGAAGCATAATAACAGATTATCAACGACAAAGATACAAATATATTCAATTTACACAAAATATAAATTCAATATGCACAATTAAAAAATTCAATATACACATAAATTATTTGCAATATACACAAATATTGTTGTCTGAATGGGTAGAATTAACACGCTGATCTAAGATGTAAAAATAAATATGTACAATTAAAATAAATACTTCTTAAAATATGATTTAACCATTTGTATATCAATGTAATAAACTAAATTTTAATCAAATAAATATTCAATTTACACAAATATTAAATTCAATCTACACAAAATATAAATTCAATATGCACAAATTTAAAATGGAAACTTCCTTGCCTTAATCCTTTTGTTTGTAATTATTACGCTACCTCAATCCTTCCATTTATGTAGAAGTAGTATCTTTGCGTGCAACTTCATTCAAAGACAACATCTATAATTTTTCATAAACGTATGTCAGCCAAACCATCAGTTCCAAAAGGTACAAGAGATTTCTTGCCAAATCAAGTCATCAAACGTAAATATATATTCCAAACTATAGAATCAGTATTTAAGACTTATGGGTACCTACCTATAGAAACACCTACAATGGAAAATCTCTCTACGCTTACTGGAAAGTATGGCGAAGAAGGCGATAGGTTGCTTTTTAAGGTGCTAAATAATGGTGATTTTCTCGCTGATGTAAATGCTGAAAACCTTGCAAATAAAGAATCAAACAAAGTGATACCACAAATATCAAAAAGAGGCTTGAGATATGATCTTACCGTGCCTTTTGCAAGATTTGTAGTCATGAACCAAAATGAAATTTCATTGCCTTTCAAAAGATATCAAATACAACAGGTATGGCGTGCTGATCGACCTCAACGTGGTAGATATCAGGAGTTTTATCAGTGTGATGTAGATGTTGTAGGCTCTGATTCACTGATGTATGAAGCGGAATTGGTTCAGATATATGCTGAAGTGTTCAAGAAATTGGGTATGAAAGTGAAAATCTTGATCAATAATCGGAAAATCCTTTTTGGGCTTGCGGAAGCAGCTGGTATTGCAGACAAATTTATGGAAATGACCATTGCAATTGATAAGTTGGACAAGATCGGTAAAGATGGTGTCATCAAAGAAATGGAAGCGCGAAACATATCGGCAAATCAAGCTGAAAAGGTATTATCATTATTAGAAACTCCAAGCCTCGAAAAACTCAAACAAGCTTTCACAGGATTGGAAGAGGGAACAAATGGTATAGAAGAAATAGAAGTTGTTTTACGATATCTCAATGGAAGTGTTCCTGAACTTGCATTTGATATCAGTCTCGCGCGTGGACTCAATTATTATACGGGATGTATCTTCGAGGTCAAAGTGGATACTTCGGCTTATCCAGGATTTAGTATGGGAAGCATAGGCGGCGGCGGTAGATATGATAATCTCACAGGCGTTTTTGGACTGAATGGCGTGTCAGGTGTAGGCGTTTCATTTGGTGCAGAGCGTATTTATGACGTCATGGAGGAGCTCAATCTTTTCCCTGCAGATGTACAAAAAGATATCGAAGTATTGTTTGTGGCTTTGGACGAAGAGAGTCATCGGTATGCATTCACGCAAGTTTCGGCATTAAGACAGGCTGGAATAGCTTGTGATCTCTACCCTGAGCCAACCAAAATGAAAAAACAAATGTCTTATGCCAATGCTCGAAATGTGCCTTTTGTAGCGATCATCGGAGAGACAGAAAGGCAGGAAGGCAAAGTAAGTCTTAAGAATATGGTCACAGGAGAACAGAAAGATGTAAGTGTGACAGAATTATCTAATTATTTCATAAAGAATGAAGAATTTTAACTTTCTTATCTTGTTATTCTTTTGTTTTTTTTGGTTAAATTCCTACTGCCAAAAGGATAGTAGCTACAATAGGGTCTATGAAGGAAGTCTTGGATATTTTAAAGATGAGTTATATAGTTACAAAAGTACTAAATATAATGGTCCGCTTTTTATTGACTTTGGCATTGGAAAGCAAAATGGCATAAAGCGTCGCTTATTCCATTTCAACTATAAGCAAACACAAACTATGCACTTGGACTATCTTCATAAGTATAAATCTTTTGGTTTTGATTATACCAAAACTAGAAGATTATTTAAGTTTGAAAGAAGTGGCCTTTTTTGTGGAACATCATATAGTGCTGAGTATTGTAAAACAAATTCAAGACCCAATATTGATTCATTAAATAGATTTATGGCAAAAAATTTATTTGGAGCCCTGCATTTCAAAACAGAATACATACATTCTTTAAATAAAGAATTATATTTAAATATAGGTTTAAGGTTAATTATTGTGGAAGCTGGGTGGGAATATTTAGAAAGTACAAATTCTAATTATGAAAAAAAGGTATTATTAGATAACCCAAATTTACCACCGCCTTTTTATTTTAATAGAATAAATTTTTATTTAGGAATAGGGTTTAACAAATTTAGGAGTGATGATACGAAATAAATCACTATCACAAATCCAGCAAGAATTGCTACATGCTAGCATCACTTGCGAACAAATGGTCCATTCATATTTGGCAAATATAGAAAACTTCAAACACCTTAATGCCTTTGTAGAAGTGTATGCTGACGAAGCAATACAGGCAGCTAAGGCATTGGATATTAAGATAAAACAAAATCCCACGGCTTTGGGACGACTTTTCGGTTGTTTCATATCTGTAAAGGATCTTATCGTACAAAAAGAACATAAAATTAGCGCTGGATCCAAAATATTAGAAGGATTTGTAAGTCAGTTTGATGCAACATGTATCGCTGCATTGTTGGCCGAAGATGCAATCATCATAGGCCGAACCAATTGTGATGAATTCGGTATGGGATCAGCCAATACCAACAGTTATTATGGTCCCGTAAAAAACGGTGCCGATATGGATCGGGTGTCTGGTGGATCGAGTGGTGGAGCGGCAGTCTCCGTGCAGATGGATATGTGTTTGGCCGCTATAGGCACAGATACGGGTGGCTCTGTACGGCAACCAGCTTCGATGTGTGGTGTGTATGGATTTAAGCCTAGTTATGGTATGGTATCCAGATATGGATTAGTGGCATACGCATCTTCCTTCGATCAGGCAGGCATTATAGCGAAAAACATCGATGACATATCCAAGATAATGGAAGTCATTTCTATTGCAGACGAATATGATGCTACGATGATGACTCAGGATTTGTTTCCTTCCCAAAATAAAGCTTTGCCAGAAACTATTAAAATCGCTTATTTTACAGAAACTATAGAAAGTGATGCTTTAGACTCAGAAATCAAGGCAGCTACTAAAAAGGAATTAGAAAACTTAAAAAATTCTGGCGCAATTGTAGAAGCAGTAAGTTTTGATTTATTGGAAGCTTTGGTTCCTTGTTATTATATATTGACTACAGCCGAAGCATCTTCCAATCTAAGCAGATATGATGGTGTGCGGTATGGATATAGATCGCCTGACGCCAAGACTCTTAGTGATATGTATGTAAAGTCTCGTACCGAAGGATTTGGGACTGAAGTGAAAAAACGAATCATGTTGGGCACGTATGTACTGAGCGAAGCATACTATGATGCTTACTTTACCAAGGCTCAGCAAGTAAGGAGATTAATTTGTGAGAGAATGGATGCAATTTTTGCTGAATACGACTTTATAATCATGCCCACTACGCCCAAGGTAGCTTGGCCTATTCACGAAAGTGCAAAAGATCCTTTAGAATCCTATATGGCAGACATCTATACAGTTTTGGCAAATCTGGCTGGGATTCCAGCTATTTCGGTACCGATAGACAATAATAATGAAAAAATGCCGTTTGGAATTCAGATAATGGGTAATCGTAAGGACGAAAAGACGTTGTTGAAATTTGCAGAAAGATTACAAGCAAAAACTTACATTTAAAAGAAGATGTAAGTCGATAAATTACGTACTGCCATTAAATATATTTCAGACGGAAGAAAGTGTTAAAATAAAATTTGGCATAATTATTGAAATTAAGTTAAATACAGATAATAATTTGTTAACAAGTGTATTGTCTTGGAGATTTTACTTGATTTAGTACTATCTTTGCAGTCCCAAAATATTTACACCCCAAATTATGGTAATTGAATACATTTTTTGGTGAAAGTAGCTTGCAGCAGTTCCATTTTTATTATTTACTGAAGCTTTACTTTACAATTATTAATTAGCCCCCAAATCCGAATTTAAATTTTACCATGAACACATTTAATATTATTACAAGCAAACTTGTGATAGTGTGTTTTCTCTGTTTTGGCGATATGGTGTCCATTTATGCAAAATCCCTCTTGAATAATGACATCATCAGAAGAGTAGAAAATCTCAATACTATCATCGACGTGCGTGTTACTGAAGAAGTGACAGAGCAGGTTATTAACTTGGTCGAAAAGCGCAGGAATGAAGCGCAGACGATCCTTGGCAGGACATCATTGTATTTTCCAATGATAGAGAATGCCTTAAGAGAAAAAAATCTTCCAGATGAGCTTAAGTATATCGCGGTAGTCGAAACTGCGCTCCTACCCAATACGGAATCGCATCAAGGCGCTGCTGGTATTTGGCAATTTATGGAAGGTACTGCCGAATTGTATGGTCTTAAAGTCGATAGATATATCGATGAACGTCGCGATTTGGTAAAATCCACAGATAAGGCACTAGATTACTTAAAATTACTTTATGAGTCTTATGGCAACTGGACATTGGCCATTGCAGCATATAATTGCGGTACTGGCACACTCAATAAAGCAATAAAAAAAGCAGGTGGTGTAGCAGACTATTGGCAAATTTACGAATATCTACCCAAGGAAACCAAAAAGTATATTCCTAGGTTTATTGCTGCATCTTATCTGATGAATTATTACTACTTACATGATTTGACGCCAACAGAACCTTCAGAAGATCTAAAATACATTATCACTGTCAAAGTATTTGAGAAAACGGAATTTAAAAAGTTGAGTAAGGAATTGGAAATTGACCTAGATCTTATCCGTTTTTTGAATCCAATGTACCGAAAAGATGTTATTCCGGAAAATGAAAATGGAGAATATCACCTTGTTTTGCCTGACATGAAGATGTTTACTTTTATAGAAAAATATAGCAACGTAGAACACATAACGACAAGCCCATATAGTTTTGTAAGAGTGCCAAGCAATGAGCAAGTTCCAATAGAAAATTTGCCTATGGGCCAAAAAATAGAACATTTGGCTATAATCCAAAGGAGATATAATCTGGTCAGGGACAACTTTAAAGAAAGTTCCAAGCTCAAAGCATTAGCTAAAGTATTGTTGCCAGATAGTGAAAAGCCGATCCTATATAAAATGAAGAGAAAAGAATCATTGATGGATATTGCAAAAGCCAATGACATTTCACTCAATGATTTGCTGGCGTTTAACAATATCGATCCTGATAAAGGATTGCCTCCGGGAAGTATCATTCGTATAAGCAAGTAAACAGCACATTTCTTGAGATAAAAGACAATTTGGCCTTCAGTTAGAAAAGATAATAATTAAGTATTCAATATTTTATTAATACATATTATCTTTTTTATCTGAATATTATGAAGATTTGATTAAAATAAAATATCTTTGTGCCAATATGTCGAACTCAGCATTTATTGGTAATAATCTGGATATAGCAGCTACACTCCTTCAAAAAGGAGAAGCCGTAGCGATCCCAACAGAAACAGTGTATGGACTTGCCGCTAATGCACTGAATGTCAAAGCTGTTGCAAAAATATTTCAAATAAAGAACAGGCCGAGTTTTGATCCATTAATCATTCATTTAGCATCTTTTGAACAAGCCAAAGAATATGTAACGGAAGTTCCTGAAGTTTTTGGAATATTGGCTAAGAAATTTACACCAGGTCCGCTTACTTTTTTGATGAAAAAGAAGCTCAATATTCCCGATCTGGTCACAGCTGGATCAGAATATGTAGCTGTACGAATCCCAGCACATGATGTAACGCGAGCATTGCTTGAAAAATTGGACTTCCCATTAGCGGCACCAAGTGCAAATCCATTTGGGTATATCAGCCCTACTACTGCACAGCACGTTGCAGACCAGTTGGGCCACAAAGTATATTATATATTGGATGGTGGTCCGTGTGATGTAGGCCTCGAAAGTACAATCATTGGTATGAATGACCAAGGAGAAGTAGAAGTGCTACGCAAAGGTGGCCTTTCTATAGAAAGCCTGACTGCAGAGATTGGTGATATCAAGATAAGAGATATTTCCACATCAAATCCTGAAGCACCAGGAATGTTAACAAGCCATTATGCGCCCAAAGTGCCACTGATCCTAGGAAATATTCACGAATTAGCCAAAACCGGCAATCTCGAAAGAACAGGTATTATAGCATTTAATCAATTTGTACAAGGTATTCCAGTAAAACACCAGATTGTATTATCTCCATCTTCAAATTTTGGAGATGCCGCATTTCATCTTTTTGCAGGAATGAGATATCTGGATAGTTGTGATTTGGATGTGATCTATGCAGAGTTAGTGCCAGATAGAGATTTGGGTATTGCGATAAATGATAGATTGAGAAGAGCTGCTCATCAAGAGTAGTCTTTCTAAATCAAAAATCCCCATAATACACTTGAAAACAAGGAAGATTTAAGTCCTTGCGCCAGAGATCTACAACTTGATTTCTATCGTCTAGTACAAACTCAACGAAGTATTTTCCTTCTATCTGCGTGTCAAACATTTCCTTTTTAATCACTGCATCCTTTCTGTAATCACCAGCAGCTCGCATAAATAATTGATCGTAAGAAATACCAAATTTTTCTAGCCAAGCCAATGTCTGTGTCTTATAAATATCTTCCCTACCTGATGCAAGAATGATCTTGTATCCGAGCTCGTGATAATTTTTTACGATATTTACCACTGGCGTATTTGGTAAGTCAGATTCGCATGTAGATGCATCAAATGGGTTACGTCCGTTCATAAGGGCAAGTGTGCCATCTAAGTCGCATATGATGGCTTTGGGTAGGGATGGATCTTGATGACGGATTACATTTTCAGGACGGATTTTAGGTCTCATTTCAAAATCAAAGTTATTTTTTACATTTTCGTATTGTTCAATAAATCGTTTTAAGACATTCGGTGGAATAAATTTTCCTGTTTCTTGGTGTCTTTGAATCACTCTTTGCTTCAATTCTTCCGCTTCTACTTCAAATAATTTAAAAGAAATATCGGCTAGATGGTTAAACTTAATGATGTATTGATTTAAGAACTCCTTTCTGGTGTGCGTGGCATCTACTATAACATTGACTTTATTATTAAGCAAAGATATGATTGCACTATCTACCATTTTGGTGAGCAAAGCTTCTTCATCTTCGCTCAAATTTTCTTGACTAAATTGCATCAGGCGTAAATCATCTCTATTTACTCTAAACCAGTTTTCTTCAGTTCTTAAGTGATATTTTGCAAAAGTGGACTTACCAGAACCTGGTGGACCTACTAGGATTAATAATTGTGGATTTCTATATTTGCTCATTACAATTTTTAATTTTTGAAAGAATAATTAAACTAAAATACAAACGATTAAAGTCGCGAATCAATGGTAGATTCTATTTTTTCTCCCATTATACGATCATAAACCAAATTTTTTAAGTGGTAATTTTCAGAATGAATATCCTTATATTTTACCTTTAACAATGCATGATTGATAGCCCAATCGTTTATAGAACATTGGATTTTTTTATCAATATTCCTTTTTTGCATGTTGTATGGATAGTTGTTAATAAAGTCGATGCCATAAATCATTACCAGATATTGGTTGTTTCTGACTTTCAATGCTGGTGGCAAATTTTTAATAAATGTAATACGTGGTTTTATTACAATACCTTCTTCCTTATCTAAAGATAATTTATGAAACCATTCGGTTACTAATTCTGATTTGACTTCTAGGTCGTCAAGTGTCTCAATTGTAAATTCTAAAAACTCGTCATCACTTACTTCCTTAAAACTAAGATTATCATTTAGAACTAATTCAGTCCCATCATCAAAGACTTTTTTTAGTACATTAAACGGTTTAAAGGAAATTTCACCTTCAATTCCAAAATGCGAAATTTGATCCCCATAAATGTTGATCCCTTTTTCGTATATATCAAGATCTAATACTTTAAAAGCTTCAATAGAATCATACTGCCTAGAAACATGTGAAGGATATTCTTTCTTAATGGCCTTTTCACCTAACACTTTTTTATCAGAAATATATTTTTGATAGGTTTCTGATGACCTTACCATTTCTATTTTGTCATACAATTCTGATTGTTTGAGATAATCATGATGCGTCTTGTGCGAATGATGATAAGCCCAAAACTCATTATTGATCAATCCTTTGCCTAGTACACTCCATGGCAACATTTCGGCCTGTATGATTACTAAACTTAGATCTTGCCAATCAAATCTAGCATGTATATCTGCGCAAGCCATTATTGCTTTTTCTACATCAATATGCATTACTTTATGGCCATTTCTACTCACAAAATAACTATCATTGATATCTTTTTTCAAATATATGTCACAATAAGAGCCCATATATTTTTTTTGAACTACGAAATGTGTTACACCCCGATCGAAATAGTATTTTAATCCTTCAAACGGAGATTCGATTTCATTCTTTTCCCATGATTTTGGGGCCGGAGAGATCGTTGGAGAAAAGGCATTTATCTTGTTCTGACAGAACCATTCTATTCTGTTTTTTATATTTCGTTTTTCGTTCATTTTACTTCTTTTTTAGTGATTATACAGACTTGCGTAGGTTGGACTCCATTAATATTGTCACCAATAAAATCAAAATGTACTTCCACAGTTTCGTCATTGTTTACACCTTCCCAAATCAGTTTCTTAAATTCATCAGCTGATGGTTCAAATTGATGATCATCGTGTCTTCGCTCCATTGTTTCGCTATAATATTTATTAAAATCAGCATTTGGTGTTGTGATAATAATGGATGCAAAATTCAGACCTAAAGCTCGTTTAATAAGCGACAAAGCATTTTCCTTTGTATTATGTTCTATCACTTCTGACATGATAATACTTACTTTTTCTTGATCCGGATAATGATTCAAATTTGAGAAAAACGATAAATTATTTTCAGAATATCTTGAGCCTATCGCTATTGCAATGTCTTCAAACTTTTCATCACTATCAACTGCATAATAAGATTGTTTGAAACCTTTACTCATGACTTTTTTATAATATAGCAATTCTCCACAACCAATATCGAGAATAGGGATATTAAAATCTAGCTTATCTAAAATGTAGATAATTCTTGCCTGATGAGTTGGGTACCATGTCAGTTCTGTCTTCAGACCATTTTTAAGAAGGTATGATTCAAAAACCGGCTTCACCATCAAAAACAACTTTTCTGACCGCACTGCTCTTTTAATGAAAAGATAAAATACAAAATATGGTACATTATCCAGATTAGTCAAGATCCTGGCATATTTATCTGCAAATGATTCGTCAATATATGTATAGATACCATATTCATTTGTAATGTGCGTAAATAAGGCAGTCAGACTTAGCAAATTTATAGCATCAAAAACAGAATTAGCCTCAATGACAAGTTTAAAATTATGTCCCTTTTGATATTGTGTTGTTACTCCTTCAAAATATTTTGATATTAAAAACAATTCATTTCTCACCCAACTTGAATTAATGTAAAATGAAGGTATTTCTATGGTACATTTTTCAATATCGATATCACCAATAGTCCTATGTAACCATGACAATTCTTTGGACAGAACATCATACTTTGCCTTAAGCAAATGACTGAAAAAGTCGGTACAAATATCCATCACCACTAATGGGCTGCAATAACTCTGAAAGTCTATTTGATTGCTTTCTTCAGGTAAATAACTATACTTGGAATCTTGAAAAACAATATCATATTGATGAGAAGTAATTACATTTCCGATTACAACACCTTTTTTAAGTGGCCTAGCATATAAGCCAAAGTCAGTGTTTGGATTTCTATAAAGAATATCTAACAGAAATTCATTTTTACATTTAATTTTTATTATCATTTTACATTCATTTAATTTTCTAAATCATTCCTAAATGGCCTTTCATATTTCGGCTTCAACAACTTCCAGATGATAGCATGATATGGTCTTTTTTCATAAATCTTGAATAGGATGGCAGGATGTTTACTCGTCTGAAAATAAAACGCGGTTGCCTTTCGGTCTTCTAGTTCTTTGTATTCGGCTTTTGCTTCGGCTTCTATTTTTCGATAGGCATCCCAAAATTCATCAATCATCGTATGCACCCAATTATAAAACTCATCAGGTACTTTTTCAAGCAATTCGTCCATTGATAGGTTGTCGCGTAGATGCTCCCAAATGGTTTTGGAAGAGACCTGAGTGATGATCCTATGCAAGCGAACATACTCGGCAAACTTGATTTTGACCCTAAATCCATTCTCAAATCGTATGATAAAACCTTCCTTTTCGTCTATCTGCATCATCCAGATATCCTCGAGATCATTCAATCCATCATATCTTTTCACCACAGGAAAACCTATATCTGTCATAGGTGACTCCACACCTGTTGCTAAATCAACGATAGCCAATAATACCAATTCTTCTTTATGACCATAGTCTATGACTATACGATTTTCAGGGTAAATAATCTCAAAAAGATAAGTTTTATGTTTGTCCAGTTTGTCGATACATTGGGCATATTTACCATGTAAAAGTTCATTGGCTTTGATGGCTTGTTCGCTCATAAATGACCCACGAGTAGCGATGTACGGGTGATCATTCCACCAATACAAAATACCTAATGAGCCATCTATTTTGTCATACACTTCAAATGGCAGCAACGGAATGACCTCATTGGCTACTTCGCCATAATTAAAAAACTTAGTAAACGGTCTTGCCACAATCGTATAATTTTCATCCAATATCAATCCCCTACAAAGCATAGTCACTTCATTCCACAAATACTCATACTGCGCCTTAGCCGTATAGTTGTAGATATACAGCGGCCGCTCAGGGTGTTTTGTCATCTTTACATAACCGGAAGATATCATATCTTCAAGGGCATCGATGGT